>JABUFC010000008.1 GCA_013314715.1 Bacteroidales bacterium
ATTGTAGGTGGCGTTTCTGGTTTTGGTGGTGCAATGATTGCATCAGGGAGTTTTGTAATGGCAAATACATTAAGTATTGCTGTCGGTTCTTTTTCTTATTCGTCTGGCATGGCAGGTCTTTCAAGCAAGGCGATACAACCGAGTATAAGTTTAGGATTTGGTTCTTATAATTTTGAAACAGGGGATTTTCGTTCAATTTTTAAGTGGAAAAACTTAAATAAACAAGAAAAAATAGGATATTCTTTTGGTGCATTAGCTAATATTTCTGACATTTTAGCTGGTTTTAATCCAGCTACTTTCGATTATCGTGCTGAAAATGCTCCTGTTGGATGGGGAGACGATAGATCAAAAATTGATTGGGTTTCTCATGCTCAAATAAATGATCTTGCTAAAAATAAACCTGTAATTGATTGGTCTGGTCGGCTTCCTGTTGGTCAACAAAATTTAGCTAGGGGAACTCCTTTAGCCATAAAGGATATTCTTTTTCATAAAACCATAGAAATAAGTAGAGTAAATGCTAAAACACTTTACTGGTGGAAAGATATACTTGAAAAAACAAAATATAATGTTTTTTTTAACAATTGTGCTCAAGCAGCAGCAAGAGGTTTAACTATATCCGGTGTACCAGTATTAAAAATACATCCGTGGTTACTTTGGGGACAATTATATGCAAGATTAATTGGAATTAGACCAAGTTTGTATTCTTATTATATAATGTTCTAAAATGTATGTTAAAAATAGTTTATTTTTTATTATTTGTTCCTGTTATAAATATTGCACAGAATTTAAAAGATTCAGTTTTAGTTTATTACAAATTAGGTTCTATTCCAAAATTTGAAGTAATAACTAACAAAGATGGTAAGTACATTATTGAGTATTATTCTTATTTTAAAGGTTATTACTCAAAAAATAAAGAAATAGCAATAGATAGTTTGAAAGTGGTAAAAAAGAATAATTTCTACTATATAAACAAAAAAAAATATAAGCTATATTCAATTTGTGATAGTAATGTTACTAATTTACGTAATTCATATTCATACTATCAAATGCTATATTCTTTATACTCTGAATTTAATACAAAGTATAAAGAATGTAATTTTAAAGAAAAAATAAACAATTCTTTATCAAATTATGATTATTATAAAAAACTTTGCCCAGAAAATTATCTAAAATTTGAAGAAAATTTTAAAAAAAAACTAACATATTTAGCAGATTCTATATATGAAAACAAAAACAAAAGAATGAAATATTTTATGGAAAATATTGATTCATTAAATCTTAAAATTATAAACAGTTTTTTGACTGACATTGATAATTGTAAAATGGATTTTGAAATTCTTTTTTGTTTAATAAATTATAAAACCGAAATGTTTATAAAAGGGATTAGTAATTTGAGTGAAAAAGACTTTTATTCTTTAAAATATTTATTGTTTAATTTTAGCAAAAATGATAAAAAAGTAATAATAAAAAAAATAAAAGAAACAAATATAGAATCTGACAGAATAAAAGCTTTAATTAAAATTTTAAGGTACCCATAACCTTTGTATCAAAAGATAAAACAAAGTTAAAAAGTTATAGATGGATAATAAAAATTATTTTTTATCTTTACCCTCATAAAACCATCGATGCTACATCAGCCAAAAAATATTACTACTACTTACAACGAACTGGTAGTTTATTATTGCAATAGTACAACTGCATATCAGTTTTTACAGCATACAGCGATAAATTCGTCAAACACTAGTTTATACGACCCAGCCCTTGCCCGCATGCTCAGCCCCGATAACTACGTGCCCAACCCCCACAACCCACAAGCGTATAATCGATATAGCTATTGCCTCAATAATCCACTGATCTACACAGAACCGGACGGAGAATTTATACAATACATAATCGGAGCAGTAATTGGAGGATTTGGCGGTTATATGATGGCTGATAATTTGAGATACAAAGGTTGGGATAAATTTTGGTACACATTAGGTAGATCTGCAATTGGGGCTGCTACTGCAGGCATTGGTACTTCTGTTACAAGTTCTGCTGGTATTGTAGCTGGGGGAATTGCAGGGGGAGTTGTAAGCGGTGCAGGTTTTGGAACTATGGGTGGATATGCGGCAGGATTAAGAGGTCAAGATTTATTTAATGCTGGATTTACTGGGATGTTTAGAGGAGCTATTGCAGGAGGAATGGGAAGTATTGTTGGCGGTGCAATAGGTGGAGGTTGGGGTGCCATAGCAGGTGGTGCAACCTCAAATTTAACAGGTCTATTACTTGCAAATGATTTTTCTTTCCAAGATGTAAACTGGACTTCTGTTGGTATTAGCGGAGCAACATCTTTAGGTATTTACCATTTGTCATCATATGTAAATTGGAGAAGTGAGGTTAAGAATCAAAATTTCTATGGTAGAAGTATCAAGTATAATCAATATCTTAGAATGCAGGCATCATATACACGTGGTAAATTTTGGGGTTCTGAGAGAGCAGGGGGTGGTTTTTGGCTAACTAAAAATGGTATATCCAGACAAGGAGTTAGTTATGATCCTGAACATGGAAATGTAGTAAGGTTTGATTTTTCACAGAAACCAAGCGATGCATGGGCAACATTTCATCCACATCCATATAATGAAAATCAAGTTGTTGGTGACAATCTGTGGCATAGTAGTTATGATATTACAAATGTCGGAACTACGAATTTTTCATCGTTAATTATAAATAAATTAGGTGCAGAATTAGTTACACCTATTTCAACAAATCAAATTAATTTTTGGAACTATGGTAAACCGTATTATATTTATAATTACCCTTGGTAATAGTGCGTTCAATATGCGTATGCTCAAAGTAATAACATTACAAATTGAAATAATCTTAGCTTGTTCTACTGTTTATGCTCAAAATACAGAAAAGAGTATGAATAATATTATTGACACTTCTATGTTTTTTTACCCAAGCAAATATTTGTTAGATACAATAAATATGTTTGGACATAAAAAAGATAATGAATTTTATAAAATACGGGAAAAAGATGCAACTTTGAAAAATTCCTGGTATTCGGAACAACTAATAAAATTAAATGAGCCAAAACTATATAATGAATATTATTATGAAAGTTATAGGTTTACATGGTTTGGATATCTAAAAACTTCTCACAATCCAATTTCAATAAGAATAGAAAATCAGAATGGAAATATTTTTTTAATCACCAAATATATTTGCAGTAAAGGTTGTTCAAAGAATAAAGGGTTAATAGTAAATGATACGGTAAATATAGAAAAAAAAGAATGGGAAAATTTTAAGGCTAGAATTGATAGTATGAATTTTTGGAATATTCCACCAATAGAAAAAACAGAAATAGTAATTATGGATGGTTCTACATGGATATTTGAAGGGAAAAATGACAAATTATACAATATGGTTCATCGTAGTTGTGGGAAGAAAAAAGAAATCGGAGAGATATGTTTGTATCTTTTAAAATTGAGCAATTTAAAGATTAAAAATAAAGATATATATTAATATCCTCAGAACTTCACTTTCCCCTCCAACAAATCTTTCATGCGTTTTCCCGTGAGCATTAAAGAAATAATTAAAACAATTGTAATTTTTGAAAAAAAAAAATTTACCTTTACCCTCCCAAAACCATCTATGCTACATCAGCCAAGAAATATTACTATTACCTAAATCTGTATCGAACTTCAATAAATTATATTTCTTATAATTTTTGTAATCTCCTTACGTTTTTATAACTTGCAAGCTTTATGAAACCTCTGTGCATCAATATTCAAAAAATACAAAGAATATAGCTAAGCAGTAAGGTTTCGGCTTATCATAAAAAAGAAAAATGGCTGAAAAATAATGAAAGCGGGTAAAGTTATTAAGCGTTTTTTTCTTGTTTTGCTTCTGCTTATTCTTTTTGTAGTGGCAACAGGAGTCGTTTTAACTTTTATTTATAGCGACGAGATAAAACAATTTGCCATTAAGCAATTAAACTCATATCTCAATACCGAAGTGCAAGTCAAGGAAATCGATTTTTCAATCTTTAAAAAATTTCCAAACGCCACGATTATATTAAATGATGTTGTCGTAAAATCGAGCCAAACGTATAATACCAAAGATTTTAAATTAAATACCGACACCTTGCTCAAGGCTCAAACTATATTGTTACAATTCGATTTGTGGGATGCATTTCATAAAAAATACAATTTAAGGGCTATCCAACTCGAAAATGTAAGAGCTTTGCTCTGTTATGACAAAAAAGGTAAAAATAATTTTACCATTCTTAAAGAAACACCAGAAAGTTCGAGCGATAGTTTTGCACTACAACTCGAAAAATTGAAATTTATAGAAACCAACGTTCGCTTTCTCAATGCTTCCAACGATTTTGAACTGGAAGCCTATAGCAATGATTTAAAATTAAAAGGCGATTTTTACAAAGACGATTTTACCCTTAGTACCAGTGGAAAGATTGGTTTAAAAAAGCTTATGATTCAAAAAGTGAATTACTTAAAGGCAAACGAAGCCAATATCAGCGTCGATGTTAAAGTGCACAACAACCAATTTGCTATAAAGAGCGGTAGCATTGCTTTGGGCAAGATTAACTTATCGGTATCGGGCACATACGAAACCAACGACGAGGCTGATGCCATTGTTCTAAAAATTAGTGGAAAAAAACAATCGCTGGCCGATATTATTAAAAGTTTGCCCGATAAATATCAATCATATTTTGAAGGTACTCAAGCCGATGGATATGTCGATTTTAGTGCCGATATAACGGGTGGCATCAATTACAAAACCAGTCCACGCATTAAAGTAAATTTTAAACTCAACAATGGACAATTAACTAACAACGCCACTAATGTTAAATTGTCGAACCTTATTATAAACGGGAGTTTTGATAATGGATTAAAACAAAATTTAGAATCTACTTCGTTTACCATCGATACCTTCTATACCGTTATGAACGATAGCACTATACAAGGTAAATTTTCCATTTTTAATTTTTCTACCCCATTAGTAAAGCTTAAATTGCAAGGTAGCCTTAATTTGGCACAGTGGAAGTCTTTGTTCAATCTCGATACATTTCAGGTTTTGCAAGGCGCGGTTTCGTTTAATTTCGATTATTTAGGCAAGATTAAAAATCTATCGAACATTACAGCCTCCGATTACCGCAATGCCATGGTTAAAGGGTTTATGGACATTAAAGATGCGGCCGTGCAATTACAAAATAACCCTTATCTTGTTCAACATGTAAATGGTAAATTTTATTTTCACAACAACGATGTTCAAACCGATCATGCTTCGTTAGAGGTCAATGGCAGTCAAATTCTTTTAAAAGGATTTTTAAAAAATCTAATGGCATTTTTGATGCTCGATAACGAAAAACTCAATGCCACCGCTCAACTTAATATCGATAAACTCAATTTAAATAATTGGCAATCCGATGAAAAGAATACAAAGGGAGGCATTGCGCTGCCTTCCAATGTTTATTTAATGGGCGATTTGGCAATAAATGAACTTACTTACAACAAGCTGGTTGCTAAGCAAGTACGAGGATACATAGAACTCAATCCGTCGGGTTTATATTGCAGCAACTTACAATTCAATACACTCGAGGGCTCGTGTGTGTTAAGTGGTAGAATAAGTATGAATGCCTTGCACGAAATAACCTTACAATCAGAAGTGAAATTTAACAATATCAACATAAAGAAAATGTTCCAGGCTTTCGATAATTTTGGACAAACCTTCTTAACCGATAAGCATTTACAGGGAAAACTCAAAGCCGATGTGCCTTTTTTGCAAATGAAATGGGATAGCGCTATGAACGTTATCGATAAAGATATATTATTAGATGCCAACATCGAAATAAGCAATGGACAATTGATAGAATTTGAGCCTATTTACGATTTAGCCGATTATATTGAACTTTCAGAATTAAAGCAGATAAAATTTTCAACTATTAAGAACGATATTTCAATTAAAGATCGTAAAATTATTATACCCAATATGGAAGTCAAAACCAATGCGTTTAATATCGAAGTTAGCGGCGAACATACGTTTGATAATCAAATGGAATACAGACTTAAATTATTGCTTCGTGAGTGGCTTGCCAACAAAGCCAAGAAAAATAAACCCGAAAATCAAGAATTTGGTATCGAAGAAAACGATGGACTTGGCTCTACAGCCTTGTATTTAATCATAAAAGGAACAAGCGATAAATATAAAATTACCTACGACTCTAAGAAAATGAAAGAACAGGTTAAAGAAAGCCTGAAAAAAGAAAAACAAGAATTGAAAACCATTTTACACGAAGAGTTAGGATTTTTCAAAAAAGATTCAGCATTTATTAACCAGCAGAAAAAACAAGTTGAAGTTAAGAAAACAAAATTTAAAATATCGTGGGATGAAGATAATCCAGAAATAGATAAAAGTGAATAATTATGAACGAATTAGATAAAAATATTGTACATTTTATAAAGAAACATCATGTGTTCAACTTAGCGGTTTGCAACCATGAAAAAATATGGACAGCTTCGTGTTTTTATGCTTTTTGGAACGAAAAAAATGCCTTAGTCTTTTTATCGGACGATGAAACTCAACATGCTAAAATGATGATGCAAAACCCCGTTGTGGCAGGAACCATAGCCCTCGAAACGCGAATAATTGGCAAAATTCAGGGGTTGCAATTTACCGGCATGGTCGAAAAAGCCGAAAATGAATCGTTGGCTATGGCAAAGAAAATATATTACAAGCGTTTTCCGTATGCACTGGGAACACAATCTACCTTTTGGATTTTAACCTTGCACTATGCCAAACTAACCGACAATCGTTTGGGCTTTGGAAAAAAAATTATTTGGCAACTCAATAAAACCGAAAAACCAATATTAAAATGAGCTTCCGACAAATAGTATTCATCGTATTGGGACTTATAGCTACAAGGGCTATGGCTCAAGATTTTATTACCGATCCAAATGCAACTAAGGTGCCCGAAAAAAAAGGCTTTCAGTTCTCACGTATGTTCTTTGGCGGCGATTTAGGTTTTCAGTTTGGCGATTATACTATTATCGATGTATCGCCCTTGGTGGGTTATCGATTTACCGACCGTATATCGCTGGGGACGCAGATTAAATACAATTACATTCACGTTTCGTCGTACAATCTTTCAACATCTATTTATGGAGCCTCGGTTTTTTCTACTTACAATGTAACCAAAGCTATTTTTGCCCGTGTGGAGTACGAATGGCTGAGCCTCGAAACAAAATATTTCAACCCCGGTATTTATTCCAAGCAAGACCGCTTTTCGCTCAACAACGTTTTAGTAGGAGGAGGTTACCGTACACCCATAGGCGAGCGTAGTTACCTCAACCTTATGATACTATGGAACCTGAACGACAACCCCTTAAGCCCTTATCAAAACCCCATTATTCGTATGAATGTGGAGATATAATTGTACGCAAGGCTCCGAAACGAAAATAATGAATGGCTTTCCGCCCTTGTTGGTGTTTTCACACCTGTTGTCATCGTTTACTCCATTTCTCTCCAAACTCTCCAAGGTTTCTTATACACTTTCTATCGAAGACTTTGCAGAGTAAGCTTCACCCCCTGTCATATTTACGAGCGAACGAAGTGAGCTCCACAACAAGCTCACACGTGGGTGGGGTTTAACCCAGATTACGCATTAGAAATGCGTAAACGATAAAGTGTTTGTAATCAATTCCTAAATTGGAATTGAAACAATCACTAAATCGGGATTATCCCAAATAAATCAAGTAGTTCGGCTCATACTTCACCTCCTATTGATTAATTTGGGTTTAACATTTTTTTCTTTGGCTGTTAATAAATTATTCATTAGGTTTGCATAAAAAAATATGCTGTATCCGCTTACATTCAAACCCATAATTGTAGAACGAATATGGGGTGGAAAAAAGTTGCAAACACGCTTAAGCAAAGATATAGGTAGCCTCGAAAATGCTGGAGAATCGTGGGAAATCTCTGCAGTAGAAGGTGCAGAGTCGGTGGTTGAACATGGTATATTAGCTGGGAACAATTTAACCGAATTGACCGAGGTCTATATGTCCGATTTAGTTGGCGAAAAGGTTTACGAAAAATTTGGCGAAGAATTTCCGTTGCTCATTAAGTACATCGATGCGAATGATGTGCTATCTATACAGGTACACCCTAACGATGACTTGGCAAAAGAACGACATCACGCATACGGAAAAACCGAAATGTGGTATGTGATAGACGCAGAACCCGATGCTTATATCATCTCGGGCTTTAACCACGATGTTACCCATGAAGAATATTTGGCTCACCTCGAAGCAGGCAATGTAGATAAGCTAATGAATAAAGTTCCGGCTAAACCGGGTGATGTGTTCTTTATTCCTGCGGGTCGCGTACATGCTATTGGTAAGGGAGTTTTACTCGCCGAGATACAACAAACTTCCGACATTACCTATCGCATATTCGACTGGAACCGTGTCGATAAAAATGGCAACCCACGCCAACTTCACACCGAAGAAGCATTAGATGCCATCGATTTTAAGGCAACCCACGATATTAAAATTAGTTATCAAACTCGAATCAATCAATCTGTAACACTGGTGTCTTGCCCATATTTTGTAACTAATATTCTGCATTGCAATCAAACCATTCAAAAAGAATACATTTGGATCGATAGTTTTAAAATTTTAATGTGTGTTCAAGGAGAAGGAATAATACAATATAATGATAAACAGGTTCACTTTAATATAGGAAGCACCATTTTAATACCTGCAACCATCGAGGAAATAACCATAATACCCAAAACAGAAACAAAAATATTAGAAGTTTTTATTGACCATAAAAATAACTAACTTGATATATATGATAATACGTTCGGCAGAATATATCAAGAGTTGTACTTCGTACAAAAATAAACCAACGGGTAATAAGCCTGAATTTGCGTTTATTGGCAGGTCAAATGTTGGCAAATCTACTCTTATCAATATGTTGGTTAATCGCAAATCGTTGGCACGTACTTCTAATAAGCCAGGGAAAACGCAAACATTAAATTATTATTTAATAAACGAGCAATGGTACTTAGTCGATTTGCCCGGTTATGGTTTTGCTAAAGTATCTTACGAACAGCGACAGAAGTGGGATACCATGATAAAAGAATATATAGTAAAGAATCATTCGCTGTATGGTGTGTTTATGTTAGTCGATTCTCGTATCCCATTACAGCAGAGCGATATGGAATTTATGCTTTTTATGGGCGAGCAGCAGGTGCCCTTTGTTGTGGTTTCAACTAAGTGCGATAAAATAAGCCTTAAAGAAATTAGTAAGCATAATAAAGAATTAAATGTTTTTTTTGATACTTATTGGGAAGAGCACCCTATACATATACTATCAAGTTCTGAAGAAAAAAAAGGTAGAGAAGAAATTCTAAATATTATTGAAAACGCACTGGGATAACAATCAAAAGCTGAATAATGCTCGAAAGACTTTATCATATCGCCGATAAAATTGTGCAACGATATTTTTTACCTATAAGCATTACACTGCTTATTCACTTAATTTTTTTTGGTATTCTCATTGTTCTTGAAATGTCAAAACCCCAGGTGAACCAAAGTCCTGAAATTATTATTGAATTTCCAACTGATCAAAATGAGCTTTCAGAAATACTACAAAAACCGGCAGAAAAACAAGAAATGACCGATAATCAAAGCGAGGAAGTAAAAAATGTAGAAAAAAACTTGGGTGAATCGAATAAAAGTTTTCAGGATTATTATCGCGAAGCAAAAGATTTATTAGAAAATGGCAAACCCAAAGAAAACTTTAAAGCAAATGATTATAACGATCAGCGTTGGCTAATAAAAGATTATAGCAAAGAAACACCCGATATCGAAGATTGGAATAAGCCCAATACTCAAAAAAATGATAATAATTCACACAATTCAAATAGTACATATGCTGGTAATGCCATGGTTAGTTACGATGTTGGAGGTCGTAGAGCAGTCCGATTACCCATACCAGCATATAAATGTTTGGGTCACGGTAAAGTTACCATTGAGATAGGAGTTAATCAAAAAGGCTATGTTATTTCGGCACGTATTGTCGATGCCTCTTCTACACTTAGCGAAACATGTTTGCCCAATGCCGCACTCGACGCTGCTCGTAATAGCCGTTTTATGCCCGACGATAAAGCATCTTCTAATATAAAAGGGTACATATATTATACTTTTATTGCACAATAAAAATATGGCTTTACTAGCTTTTTCTCTTTATGTTTTAAAACATTCTAAAAAATAGAATATGAGTATGGTCAATTGAATTTTTATCTCTAATTTTGTCTAAACTAAAATCTATATTATTCTGTATTAGTACCATTGAAAATATAAATAAAACGCCTATGAAAGTATTAGTTGCCACCGAAAAACCTTTTGCAAAAATTGCCGTTGATGGCATTCGCAAAGTTGTTGAAGAAGCTGGTTACCAATTAGCTCTTCTTGAAAAATATACCGAAAAAAGTCAATTATTAGAAGCGGTAGCCGATGCCGACGCTTTAATCGTTCGTAGCGATAAGGCAACTGCAGAAGTTATCGAAGCAGGAAAAAAACTTAAAATTATTGTTCGTGCTGGTGCCGGTTATGATAACATTGATTTGCCAGCAGCTACATCCAAGGGCATTGTTGTAATGAATACCCCCGGACAAAACTCTAATGCTGTTGCTGAATTAGCTTTGGGCATGATGGTGTTTATGGCTCGTGGACAATTTAAAGGAATATCTGGAACCGAACTTAAAGATAAAAAATTAGGTATTCATGCATACGGTTATGTTGGTAAAGCTGTTGCTACTATCGCTAAAGGATTTGGTATGGAAATATACGCCTTCGATCCATTTATTAGCGACGATGTAATGATAAAAGATGGTATTAAACCCGTTCATTCAGCCGAAGAATTATATCAAACTTGCCATTATGTATCACTACATATTCCTGCAAACGAAAAAACAAAAAAATCGATCCATTACGAATTACTTAAACTAATGCCTAAAGGTGCTACATTAGTAAATACCGCTCGCAAGGAAGTTATTTGCGAAGATTCGTTAAAGAAAATTTTTGCAGAACGCGACGATTTTAAATATATCAGCGATATAGCACCCGATTGTCATCAAGATTTAGTTCAATATGAACCTCGTTATTATGCAACCCCCAAAAAACAAGGAGCTGAAACAGCCGAAGCCAATATTAACGCTGGTATAGCAGCTGCAAAACAAATTGTGGCTTTCTTTAAAAATGGAGATAAAACTTTTCAAGTTAACAAATAAAACGGAGAGATTATGGCTATATTGAAACCTTTTAAAGGACTGCGTCCACCTAAGACAATTGCAAAAGATTTAGCTGCACGTCCTTACGATGTATTAAATTCAAAAGAAGCTCGCATTGAAGCTCAAGGTAATCCTTACTCTTTGCTTCATATTACCAAACCCGAGATAGATTTGCCAGAAGATATAGATGAACACGACGAACGGGTTTATGCTAAAGCCAAAGAAAATTTTGAGCTTTTTAAACAAAAAGGATGGCTTGTTCAAGACGACGAAGAATATTTGTACATCTATGCCCAAACCATGAATGGCAGAACCCAATATGGTTTAGTAGGATGTGCTGGTGTTGACGATTATTTAAATGGGGTTATTAAAAAACACGAACTTACACGTAAAGACAAAGAAGAAGATCGCATGAAACATGTACGCATTACGGATGCAAACATGGAGCCCGTATTCTTCGCATATCGAGCAGTACCCGAAATAGATGCAATTGTCGAAAGTATAGTAAAAAATCAAGAACCAGAATACGATTTTACAGCCGATGACGGCTTTGGACATCATTTTTGGGTTATACGCGACCAAAATATTATTCAAAAAATAGTCGATTTATTTGCAAAAATACCATATACTTATGTCGCTGATGGACATCACCGTACTGCTGCAGCTGCATTAGTAGGAAAAGAAAAACGCGAAAAGCATCCAAATTATACAGGCAAAGAAGAATTTAATTATTTCTTAGCTGTACATTTCCCCGATAATCAACTCAATATCATTGATTATAATCGAGTTGTGAAAGATTTAAATGGACTCACACTAGCTCAGTTTATAGATAAAATAAAAGAAAAATTTGAAGTTGAAGAAAAAGGAACCGAAATATATCGCCCTGCCAAACTTCATAACTTTTCGATGTATCTCGAAGGGAAATGGTATTCGCTCAATGCTAAACCAGGCACCTACAACGATAACGACCCCATTGGAGTTCTCGATGTAACCGTACTTAGCAAATATGTTTTAGACGAAATTCTCGGTATTAAGGACCTAAGAACCGATAAACGTATCGATTTTGTGGGCGGTATAAGAGGATTAGGGGAATTAAAAAAACGTGTCGATTCTGGCGAAATGAAAGTAGCTTTTGCACTTTATCCGGTTACAATGAAGCAATTAATTGATATTGCCGATACAGGCAATATTATGCCACCTAAAACAACATGGTTCGAACCTAAGCTGCGAAGCGGTCTTGTTGTTCATGCATTAGAATAAAAAAGATTTATTTTTAATAAATATTGTAAATTTGTCCCCTGAAAATCAGGGGACAAATTTTTTATGAACACCATTCAACATAATATAGAGCAATTAATTAAAAATATTCCGACCAACGTTAAAATTATTGCAGTATCTAAAACTAAGCCCATCGAAGCTATCAATGAGGCAATAAAAGCAGGTCAATTCTATTTTGGTGAAAATAAAGTTCAGGAATTGGTTCAAAAAGCTCAAGCCATTATGCATGATAAAATTGAGTGGCATATGGTGGGGCATTTGCAAACGAATAAGGTTAAGCTTTTATTGCCACATGTAACCCTTATTCATTCCGTCGATTCGCTAAAATTAGCCAAAGAAATAAACAAAGAAGCACAAAAGTTAAACAAAATTATACCTTGCTTATTGCAAATATATATAGCCCAAGAGGATACCAAGTTTGGACTTTCAGAGTTAGAATTGTTTAATCTACTTCAATCGAACGAGTTTCAATCTTTTAAAAATATTCGTGTTTTAGGATTAATGGGTATAGCAAGTAATACCGATGATACAAAAATTATTGAAAATGAATTTAAATACTTACGAAAATTATTCGAAAAACTTAAACATCATAATAGCTTATTAAATTGCGATTTTAAAGAACTGTCTATGGGAATGTCGGGCGATTACAAAATAGCTATCGAGCAGGGTAGTACAATGGTAAGAATAGGATCGGCTATATTTGGTGAACGCCAATATGCTAATAAGAATTGATTCTATGTTCTAATAATAGCATAAGTTCTTTATAGAGCGATTGAAGCATGGGCGAAATATTATTTTCTGCATTTTGTAATACCTTAATACATGCTTCAACTTGTTGTTGATTGGCATTTTCGATATTCTCTTCAATAACTGTAAATGCCTCAAGAGCTATTTCATACGAAGATTGAGTGAATAATTCGGCAAAAAAATCTAAATACGAAGAGTAATTAAGCCCATTTTCCCAACAAACTCTTATTAATTCAGGGTGTTTATTTAACGAAGACAAAGTTTTAAGACTTTGAACTAAAATATCGACTCCGTTTTTTTGCTTCATATTTGTTAACAAAAAAATGATAATACGATTTATGTCATCATCATTTTGCTCATACAAATGCAGAAGCTCAGGAATAAGTTCCACAAAACGGTGTTGTTCAAATTCTTTTAATCCTTCAACTATTTGTTCTTTTACATTAGAATGTAAGAGTTTTTTTATACTTTCGGCTTTGGTCATAAAAAATATTTTTGCAAATCTCCGAAAAAAAATCAAAAAATATTTTTCTAATGAAAAAATTATTATTTTTGTGCAATGTAAATTAAAAGAAGAATATTTTAAAACTATGATTAATATGAAATTTAAAAACAAGATTTTTAGTGCTTTAGCTGTTTTAACGATAAGCACTATGATGATTTCATTTATTGGCTGTAGTGGCGATAAATCAAACGAAGAAGGTCAAACTGAAGATTCATTAAACACAGCTGATGAGTTTAATAAGGCAAAACAAGTAATTTACGGTATACCTTCGCCCATTGAAACAGCCATGTTAATGAAAAGAGCTGGTGCTAAATATAATCAAGACTTTTTAAATCCACTCTCTAACTTAGGAAACTATACTACTACCAAAAGTATGGCACTAAATTTAGGTGTTTATAGCGCCGATTTAAGTTTTGCCAGCATGTTCGATCAATCACAAGCAAGTATTAAATATTTGTCTGCTACCAAAAAATTAGCCGATGATTTAGGAATTCTTAATGCGATTGATAAATCTATTATTACTCGTATGGAAAATAATATAAACAATCGCGATAGCGTTATGGAAATTATCAGCGAAACATTTATGAACTCTAACTCATTTCTTAAAGAAAACGACCGTGGCGAAATTGCTGCTATAATTTTAACAGGTGGTTGGATGGAAGGTTTATATATTGGTACACAAATTGTAAAAAATACAGCATCGAATAAAGAACTTATGGAACGCATTGCCGACCAACGTTTATCATTAAATACGCTTATCAGCCTTTTAAATGAATATAAAAACGATGCTAATATTCAATCGATACTTCCAGATATGGAAAGATTGAAAAAAGTATTTGATAAAATACAAACTTCATCATCCAAAATGGAAGTTGTTGAAAAGGATGGAAAGAGCATTATTTCATCTACTTCAGAAGTAAAATTTACTCCTGAAATTTTCAATGAACTCGAAAAAACTATTTCAGAAATTAGGTCTAACATTATTAAATAAAGGGAGCTATGAAAAAGATTTTAGTATCAACTGCAATTATTTTAAGCCTAGTAGCTTTTACCAATGTAGCTTCAGCTCAATGTAAAAATTTTGCAAAGAAAATTTGTAAGCTCGAATTGCTCCCTTATGTACACGATGGTATATACAATGCTACCGTATTAAGCGAAGGCGAAACCGCAGAATTGTATAAAACATTCTATGCTGGACAAGAATACAGAGTTACCGTGTGTGGTGATGAAAATTTACCCCCAGTCCAATTCCAAGTTCTCGACGCAGAACGCAATGTTTTATACGATAATAAAAAACATAATTATGCCAAAAGTTGGGATTTTAAACTCCAATCGAGTAAACAACTTATAATTTCGATTCAGGTTCAAACATCGGATGAGTTAAACGATCAAATTCTTAGTGGCTGTGTTGCTGTACTTGTAGGTTTTATGAACGTTGAAAATTCATTCGATCAAAATAAGTAAATAATATCAAAGATATAAAAAAGGGCTGTCTCAAAAGAGCAGCCTTTTTTTATTCGTATAATTTTTCTTTTAAAAATTTACCTGTTAACGATTTCTCATTTTTACAAATATCTTCTGGGGTACCAGTGGCAACAATATAGCCTCCTTTATCACCGCCTTCAGGACCAAGATCAATAACCCAATCGGCCGATTTTATTACTTCTAAATGATGTTCTATTAGAATAATGCTGTGATGACGATTAAGAAGTTCATAAAAAGCTTTTAGTAAAAGTTGAATGTCGTGTATGTGAAGTCCTGTTGTAGGCTCATCAAAAATAAAAAGTGTGCTTGGGGCATTTTTCTGACTAATAAAACTTGCTAATTTAAGTCGTTGACTTTCGCCTCCGCTCAAAGTTGAGGTAGTTTGTCCTAGTTTTAAATAGCCTAAGCCAACCATTTGCAAAATTTTTAATTTACGAACAATTTCATTTTCTGTAGCAAGATTTACTTCGCTGAAAAATGTTATGGCTTCGTCAACGGTTAATTCAAGAATATCGTAAATGTTTTTTCCACGATATTCAACTTCAAGTATCTCTGGTTTAAAGCGTTTACCATTACAGCTTTCGCAAACCAATTTAACATCGGCCATAAACTGCATTTCAATATTGATATAACCATCACCGTTACATTCGTCGCATCGTCCACCTTCAACATTAAAAGAAAAATGACTGGGTTTAAAACGCATTTGTTTGGCTAATGGTTGATTACTAAAAAGCGAACGAATATCATCGTAAATTTTTAAATAAATAACAGCATTAGAACGTGTTGATTTGCCAATGGGGTTTTGGTCAACTAATACAACATCTTGAATAGCTTCGATATTGCCCGTTATATCGGTATAGCCTGTTGTTTTTATACTATTTCCAAGTTTTTTTTGTATGGCTGGATATAAAACTTCGTTGATAAGGGTCGATTTACCTGAACCACTTACACCTGTTATTACGGTTAAGACTTTAAGTGGTATTTCTACATCAATATGTTTTAAATTATGTAAGTGTGCATCTATTATTTTAATGTATAAGTTCGATTTTCTTCTTATACTGGGAACTGGAATTTTAAGTTTTTTACTAAGATATTGCGAAGTCAAACTTTCAGGAATAGCCTGCAGTAAGTTCGGAGTTCCATGATAAACAACTTTGCCACCCTGAAAACCTGCACCTGGTCCCATATCAATAATGTAATCGGCTTGACGTATTATTTCTTCGTCGTGTTCTACAACTAATACCGTATTACCCAAACTTTTAAGCGTTTTTAGAACATTTAGTAATCGTTGGGTGTCTGCTGGATGTAATCCTATACTTGGTTCATCGAGTATGTATAACGAACCAACAAGACTGCTTCCAAGCGATGTAGATAAATGTATACGTTGTGATTCGCCCCCTGATAAAGTAGCAGAGCTACGATTGAGCGACAAATAACCTAATCCGACTTCAATTAAATAATTTAAACGATTATTAATTTCAATAAGTAGCCGTTCTGCAATTTTGTATTCGTGTTTAGATAGTTTTAAATGATCAAAAAAAATTTTAACCTCTTTTATTGACATCATCAGTAAATCGCCTAAACTTTTATCGTTAATTTTTACATATTCGGTTTCGGGTTTTAAGCGTTTGCCTTTGCAGGTTGGGCATAGGGTTTTGCCTCTATAACGCGAGAGCATTACTCTATATTGAATTTTATAAAGATTTTCTTGTAAAAATTTAAAAAAATCGTTTATGCCAGGAAAGTAAGCTGTGCCTTCCCATAGCATTCGTTTCTCTTCTTCGGTTAACTTGAAATATGGTGTATGAACAGGAAAACCTATTTTATGAGCATTTTTAATCAATAAAATTTTCCACTCTTGCATGGTTTCGCCTCTCCAACAAGCAACAGCATCACTATAAATCGATAAATTTTTGTCGGGAATTACTAAGTCTTCATCAATACCAATGGTCTGACCAAAGCCTTCGCATGTGGGACAAGCGCCAGCAGGACTGTTAAAATTGAACATTTGAGGATGAGGCTCTTCAAAACTAAGTCCATCGGCTTCAAATTTATTAGAAAAAAAGGTTATCTGCCATTTGTCGTCTGATTTTATACCAATAACACATTCGCCTTTACCTTCGAAAAAAGAAGTTTCAATAGAGTCGGCTAACCGGTCATACATTTCTTTATTGTGGCAAGTTTCAAAGCGATCTACCACAATAAACATTGAACTGTTTGTACTTTTTATAGTATCTAATTTTATAAAATCATCGTGTATAAAAGCACGAATATAACCTTGTTGTATGAGTTGGTTTATATCTATATTTGATTGCTCATATCTAAATGCGATAAAGCCTAACTGATGGTTGGGTTGTTGACAAATAAAATCGAGCACATCTTTTACACTGTGTTTTTTTACTTCTTTGTGAGATATGGGTGAAATGGTTTTACCTATACGAGCAAAAAGTAATTTTAAATATTCGTGAATTTCTGTTGAGGTACCAACTGTAGAACGTGGATTGGAAGTGTTGTTTTTTTGTTCGATGGCAATGGCAGGTGGAATTCCACTTATAAAATCAACTTCGGGCTTTTGCATTCGGTTTAAAAATTGACGTGCATATGACGATAAACTTTCTACATAGCGACGTTGACCTTCGGCAAAAAGAGTATCAAAGGCTAACGACGATTTGCCACTGCCCGATAAGCCTGTAACTACAATTAGTTGATTTAATGGAATCGATAAACTAATGTTTTTTAGATTGTTGACACGTGCTCCTTGTATAATGATCGATTTATTCTCTTCGATATTTTGCATTTTCGGAATAATTTTTGCAAAGGTAATGATTGATTTTTGAAACTTTATTATTAACTTTGCGTATTAAAACTAAAAATTTGCTGCCTATCGAAAAATTTTACCACTAAACAAAAAAAAGTGGTTATGAAAATGAATCAATATTCCGATTATGAGCTTATTCAAGCTTATATATCGGGCAATGAGGCAGCTGTTGAAATGATCCTTAATCGATATAAGCGAAAAGTTTATACCTACATTTATTATAGAATTAGAAATAAAGAAATAGTTGCCGATTTGTTTCAGGATACTTTTATTAAAGTCTTTAAATCAATTAAAGAAAACAAATATGCCGAAGATGGTAAGTTTGGAGCTTGGCTAATGCGAATTGCACATAATCTGGTGATAGATTATATCCGAAAAGAAACTCGCCTTAAAACTGTCGCTGTTGATAGTTATGATTATGACATTTTAAATAATAAAAAAATTACCGAGGATTCTACCGAACATAATATTATTAAAAACGAAATAGGACACGATATAAAACACTTACTCGATTATTTGCCAGAAAATCAACGCGAAGTGATTATTATGCGTCATTTTTTAGGAATGAGTTTTAAAGAAATAGCCGAAGAAACCAATGTAAGCATTAATACTGCTCTTGGACGCATGCGTTATGCGCTTATTAATTTAAAACGCATCGTAGAAGAACATAATATAGTTTTAGAAGTAAAAGAATAATTTTTGGGGATAATAAAATAATAGGCGTTTTAAAGCGTTATATAAAATAAAAACTGCCTATGATTATTTCTACTATTATTTATTTTAATGATAATACTAGCGACGAAGAACCAGTTTTAATACCATTCAATGAAGATTTTAACTTCGAAAAATTTTATATAGACCCACCGATATCGTTGCTAGAATCAACTATACAAGCTATTAGAAACCTATAATTTGCTGTTATAGTAATTTTTTTTTATCTTTACACTTAAAAAAGAAAATATGTACAAGTGTAAAGTTTGTGGTTATGTTTACGACCCCAAGTTAGGCGACCCAAGCCAAAATATTCCAGAAAATACCGATTTTGACAAATTACCTTACGATTGGAAATGCCCTATTTGCGACGCTCCTACTGACGATTTTGAAAAAATATAGTAATTTTTTTTAATCATTGGCAACCCTACCATTTTTATTACGTCTTTAAATTAGATTCATGAAGGTTAACTGGCAAGATAACGATGCTGTGAGCAAGATTGTTGATGCATGTGTCAAGGGCGACCGCATGAGTCAAGAAATTTTATACAAATCGTTCTATGGCAAAATGGCAACCGTATGTATGCGTTATGCTAAAAACAAAGAAGAAGCCTATGATATTTTGCAAGAAGGATTTGTAAAAGTTTTTGAAAAATTGAAAAATTTCGAAAAAAAAGGTTCTTTAGAAGGTTGGATTAGAAGAATTATGGCGAATACTGCTATAGACCACATTCGCAAAAGGAAAGATTTTTATTTGTCATCTGACGATTCTTATGAATTGGATAGCATGGTAGATGATTCATCATTGGATATAGAATTAGAGCCGTTGGTTAACTTGAAGGTTGAAATTATTATATCGTTAATACAAAATCTTTCGCCTGCTTACCGAACGGTATTCAATATGTATGTATTAGAAAATATGACGCACAAAGAAATCGCCGACTATTTGAATATCAGTGAAGGTACTTCTAAATCGAATCTAGCCAAAGCCAAACAAAAATTGAAAGAAATGGTAGAAACTTATATAAAATTACACAAGCATGAAGCCTTTTAATGAACATTTACAGGAAAAACTCAATGCATATGAGTACCCATATCAAGAGGGCTCGTGGGAACTAGTTCAACGAAAGTTGAAAATACGAAAAATATGGAAATGGGGTAGAATTACTGTAGCTACAATTGCCGTTGTAGCTTCTTCAATCGTTATTTTTAATCAAATACAAAATCAAAAAGTAAATAATAGAGATCAGGTTTCAAAACAAAAAATTGAAAAAATAGATTCAAAAATATCACAAACTCCACAAATGTCGAATAAACAAAACGAAACATCATCTATTTATCATTCTGCTAAGGATATAATAAAAAACAATAATAAAACGATTGCAGTTGATAACTCAAATATTTCTACAAAAAACATCGATGTTAATAGTAATAACCATGAATCAATAAACAATAATGTAAACACCACCGTTACTTCTATAAATGTCAACTTTACTAAAAGCACGAGCCAAGGTTGTGTTCCCTTAGATGTTATATTTAATGCTAACGTAAATGCAAAAAATGTCGATTGTGTTTGGGATTTTGGCGATGGTAGCTATGCTTATGAATTTAACACTCACCATGAATATAAAAAAGGAGGAAAGTATAACGTAAGCCTTAAAGTAAAAACGAGCGATGGACAAATATTTACTTCAGAGCCACAAACCGTTCAGGTATGGTATGCACCTAAAGCTATTTTCGAATATTCAACTGAAGAAAATTGTATAAATTTAAAGAATCTTTCAAAACAATCGACATTTGTGAATTGGTACATCAACGATTCACTTGTAAGTGATGAGTCGACTCATTTTTGTTTTAATAAATCTGGCAAAGCTGTTATTTCGTTATTAGTCGAAAATAAAGAAGGATGTATCGATTCAATTAGCAAAACCATTGAACTTGTTTATAAAATGCCGGTAAAATTTGCCAACGCTTTTACTCCCGATGGTGATGGTGTCAATGATTTATTTGGGCCACAGGTCCTAGATGAATCATTCTATAGTTTTAAAATGTTTATCTATAATAAGTTAGGCAAATGTGTTTATGAAGCAAATGGAAATCATGTATATTGGGACGGAACCGATATGAATACAAAACAACTATGTATGCCGGATGATTATTTCTACAAGGTTTTAGTTGTTGATAAATTGGGTAATAAAAATGAATTTTCAGGTAAAATTCAATTGAAACGATAAATAAAAAATGTTAAATTTGCATAAAAATTTTTAAAATGAGAAAAGTACTTTTATGGATATCTGTTCTAATTGCGAGCAGTTTATTCGCTCAACAAGGTTTTGATTTGAAAAAATATGTTGCATTTAAGTTTTATACCAATGGTATTAACGATGAAAAAACGGCAGATTACGTTGCTCGAACTTTAGAAAAATCTCAGTTGTCAACCTTCTCTGCGTTTAATTATAAAGAAAATATCGGATATTCGATAGTGACTGATGCTTATTATGCTCATGAAATTGAAAAGTATATCAATAATATGATGAATGTACGTGTTGAAAGTTATGAAATTGTTGAACTAACAGAAGATCTATTTTTAGATATATATTTAATTAAAGGAAATGCTTTATCTAGTAAGTCAAAGCAACTACCGCCATTTATTTCTATGGGTCCATATACTCAGTTATCAAACGATTTATACGCATTAGCTAAGTCGATCTGGATAAAAAAGTATCCCGATGTTTACAATTCGTTTTTCCATTCTTCGCCACTAACCCCTGAACAAATAGAAGAACAAAATCGAAAGTTAAACCGAAAAAATTAAAGTCATGAAAAAATATTTATTACTACTTGTTATATTTACCATTTTTGGATTTATTGATGCATTTTCTCAATGCAGCAATTGCAATTCAAATTATCCTTCTGCTTTACAAACGATTACTCCAGGACAAACATTAACGGTTAGTTCTTGTGTATATGGTGGGGAATATTCTTATTATAGTGTAACATCGGGAGTTACATATACATGGCAAACCTGTGGTGATTCAGATTTTGATACACAGTTAACTTTATTTCAGGGTGGAACTTGCGGCAGTGGAACTGTATTAGCAAACAACGATGATGGGTGTGGAACTCAATCAACAATAACTTGGACTGCTACTTTTACTGGAACAGTAACTTTGTTATTGAGTCAATATAGTTGTGCTAATAACTCAACTTGTATGACACTTTCGTGGAGTGCAACGGGAGGAGGTAGTGGAGGAGGTGGTGGAGGAGCAGATTGTGCTCATGCCGACCCTTTTTGTACTGGTACTACCTATAATTTTCCAATGCAAACCAATAATGGAAGTGCAGAAACAGGACCACAATATGGTTGTTTATGTGCTACCCCAAACCCCGTTTGGTATTATTTAAGAATTTCTCAATCCGGACCCATTGGTATTACTATTTCAAGTACTTGTGGTGATATTGACTATGCTGCATGGGGACCATTTAGCTCTTTAACTTGTTCTCCAAGTGATTTAACAACTAACACTTCAGGTTGTGGAGGAAATTATTCAGCACCTAGTGGCAATATGGTTGATTGTGCTTATAGTGGTGCGGCAACAGAAGTTTTAGATATTTCTAATGCTTTGGTAGGTCAATATTATTTGCTTTGTATTACTAATTACGCAAACTGTGTTGGTAATTGTATTTTTTCTCAAACAAGTGGTACAGGAGCTACAGACTGTAGTATTGTAACTTGCGATATAACAAACTTAACGGCCACGCCTTCGGCTTGTAATTCGGCTACTAACACATATTCTGTTTCAGGTACTATTACATTTAATGGGCAACCTACCACGGGTACGCTTACTATTACTGATAATGCCGGACAAAGTCAAACGTTTAATGCACCTTTTACCAGTCCGATAAATTATACTATTTCAGGTATTACTGCCAATGGAGCGGCACATACAATTACAGCTCAATTTAGTAATGCACCTTCGTGTAATTTTACTGTAAATTATACAGCACCACCTGCATGTAATACATGTACTGCCAATGCTGGTCCAGATCAAACGGTATGTGGATTGTCAGCAACATTAGGTGCAACAGGTGGGGCGGGATATAGCGCTTATCAATGGTCAAATGTACCAGGGTTAACTTTCAGCAATATTGCTTCGCCAACATCAACGGTTACAGCATCATCACCAGGGACATATACTTTAACTTGGAATGTAACGACTACCGCTGGAGTTACTTGTTCCGACCAAGTAGCTATTACATTTGTGAATCCACAAGCAGGTTTTACATATAATGGCAATCAATGTGTTACAGGCAATAGTTATAATTTTACCAATACAGGTACTTCATCGGGAGCAACGTATTCATGGACTTTCCCTAGTGGAAGCCCTTCTACATCTACAGCTCAAAATCCAACGGGCATAACATGGAGTACACCAGGAACTTATACTGTAACCCAAACCGTTACTCAAGGTTCTTGTACCGCGACTTATTCTCAAATAATTACCGTTTATCCAAATCCTACTGCTAACATTACTCCTACTAATGTTACATGTTTTGGGGCTTGTAATGGGAGTGCTATAGCTTCGGGAAGTGGTGGAAGTGGATCATATTCTTACAGCTGGAATACCGGACCTACCTCGCAAACCATATCATCATTGTGTCCGGGGACTTATACCGTTACCGTTACCGATACATATGGTTGTAAAGGGACTGCTTCAGTAAATATAACTCAGCCTGCAGCACTCACATTAACGACTACACGAACAAATCCTACTTGTAATGGAACTTGTAATGGAACTGCAAATGTTTCGGTTACCGGTGGTATAGGACCATTTAGTTATTTGTGGAGTAATTCTGGAAACACAGCGTCTATAAATGGTTTATGTGCTGGAACTTATACCGTAACAGTTACTGACCAAGCTTCGCCAGGTTGTACTCAAACAGCTAACGTTGTTTTAACTGATCCACCTGCTATGGTTTTATCTACCTCAAAAGTGGATGCAACATGCGGAGCAAACAATGGTTCAGCTACTGTAACAATAACTTCAGGTGGAACGCCCAATTACAATTATGCTTGGTCAAACGGTTCAACAACGAATAATACAACAGCTACCTCTAATACTATTAATGGTTTAGGAGCAGGGGCGTATACTGTAACTGTAACGGATGCAAACGGTTGCAGCAAAACAACAATCGTTAATGTTGCTAGTTCGGGAGCACCAACTGCAACTATTACGGCAAGTACCAACCCTCTATGTAATGGACAATGTAATGGAACAGCTACCGTTTCATTAACAGTTACTACAACACCTCCATATAATTATTATTGGTCGAATGGTTCACAAACATTAGGAACAGCTTCGACTTCAAATAGTGTTAGTAATCTTTGTACAGGTTCAACTTCAGTAACGGTTACCGATAATTTAGGTTGTAGTGCAGTAACATCTGTAAATTTAACTGCTCCTTCAGCTCTTGCTCAAAGTACTACTTCAGTTAGCGCACATTGTGGACATAACGATGGAAGTGCTACTATTAATGTTTCTGGAGGAACGCCCGGATATACGTACCAATGGAATGCAGCTGCAGGTAGTCAAACTACTCAAACAGCAAATAATTTACTGCCTGGTAGTTATACTGTAACGGCTACCGATGTTAATGGTTGTACCATAGTAGGGAATGTTACTGTTGGTAATTTAGCAGGTGTGGTTGCTTCTATTGCTTCGCAAACCAATGTTAGTTGCAATGGAGGTAATAATGGTACGGCAACTGCAACGGGAACCGGTGGCAATTTACCCTACGGTTATTTGTGGCCTGCTTCTGCTGGAAATCAAACAACGGCAACTGCAACTAATCTTGCTGCTGGTAGTTATGTTGTTACTGTAACCGATGCCAATGGTTGTACCTCAACCTCAACCGTTACAATTACACAACCTTCTGCAGTTACAGCAATTGCTTCCGTTGTATCAAATGCATTGTGTAATGGATCGTGCAATGGATCGGCCAATGTTGTGGGAGGAGGTGGAACTTCGCCTTATACCTATTTATGGTCAAATACACAAACTTCTGCAACGGCAACCGGTTTATGTGCAGGAACCTATAATGTTACAGTACGCGATGCCAATAATTGTTCGGCTGTAACTTCTGTAAATATAACTCAACCTACAACGTTAACAGCAAGTGCTAGTTCGATTTCGGCTCATTGTAACCAAAACGATGGCTCTGCTTCAGCATCGGCAAGTGGAGGAACACCGCCATATAATTATAATTGGAATAGTGGTCAAACAGTACAAAATATTTCTGGAATAGTTACTGGTAGTTATACTGTAACTGTAACAGATGCTAATGGATGTACTGCAGTCGCTAATACGGTAGTAGGAAATATTCCGGGTGGCACTGCAACGATAGCTTCTTTAAACTACACTTCTTGTAGTGGTGTTTGTGACGGGTCGACTTCAGTGTCTATGTCGGGTGGTACATTGCCCTACAACTACTTGTGGTCAAATGGAGCAACTTCGTCCTCAATATCGGGTTTATGTGCTGCTATTTATACTGTTACTGTAACTGATGCAGCCGGTTGTACAGCTACAGCGACTGCCGATGTTAAATCACCAGATCCTTTAATTTTATCATTTAATGTGAATGATATCCTTTGTTTTGGTGCTTGTAATGGTAGCATAGATGTAACTCCAACAGGAGGAACTTTGCCTTATTCATATAATTGGAGTAATAGTGTTTTTGTGGCCAATAATGACAATTTATGTAGTGGCACTTACACTGTAACAGTAACTGACAGTCATGGTTGTTCTGCAACAGGATCAAGAACTATTAGTTCTATTCCTCCAATAACACTTTCGGCTGTTTCTACTGATGCTAATTGTAATCAATCCAATGGTGCTTTGGATTTAACTGTTACTAATGGAGCTTTCCCGTTTACGTTTAATTGGTCGAATGGTGGAACAACAGAAGATTTAACTAATATTCCTGCAGGTGTTTATAATGTAACGGTAACAGATGTTAAAGGTTGTACAGCAACGGGAAGTTTTACAGTTTCTAATATAAGCGGACCTCAAGCAAGTATATCGTCATTTACAAATATTACATGTAATGGTTTGTGCAATGGTGTTGCAACGGGTCAAGTTACTGGAGGAACACCTCCATTTATATATGCTTGGAGCAATGGTCAAACAAGTCAAACAGCAACAAGCTTATGTTCAGGATCATATACATTTAGCGTTACTGATGCTGCTGGATGTGTAAGTACAGCAAATGTTACTATTACTCAGCCAACACCTCTTCAAATAGTAAATATCTCTAGTACATCGCCAGCTTGTAATGGAGATTGTAACGGTACAGCAAGTGTTATTGTTTCGGGTGGAACAACGCCTTATACTTACCAGTGGACAGGTGGTTCTCCTTTTGGTGGCAATTCTCCGACTACTGCATCAACAGGAGGTATATGTAGTGGTATGTTAACCGTAACGATTACCGATGCGAATGGTTGTACCGTAACTGGAAGTACAGGTGTAGTTGAGCCAGCTATTTTGTCGTTAGTCCCTAACTCAACACCGGAATCTTGTTCGGGGGCACATGATGGAACTGCTTCTGTTGTCCCTGCTGGTGGTACAGTACCTTATACATATCAATGGTCGGCAAATACAGGTGGACAAACAACCTCTACTGCATTTAATTTAGCTTCGGGTAGTTATTCTTGTACAGTTACCGATGCACATGGCTGTACTGTTAGCATTCCTGTTAATGTTACTGGTCCCAATCCAATGGTATTTAATAATATTACTAGTACCGACATCCCTTGTTACCAAGCAAATAATGGAACCATTTCAGTTAATGTGGGTGGTGGTACTCCTCCTTATAGTTACCAATGGACAAATTCGATTGGAACTTATGCTTCTACCAATCAAAATATTGGTAATTTACCAGCTGAAACGTATTTTTTAACCGTTACTGATGCTAATGGATGTTACATTACTACTAATGTTGTGATAAATCAACCTCCAGCATTACAACTAAATTTAATTAAAACAGATGAAACATGTTATCAATTTTGCAACGGAACTATTCAAGCCAATGTATCGGGTGGACAAGTTCCATATAGTTATTTATGGTCAAATGGAGCGGTAACTTCATCATTAAATAATTTATGTCCGGGTAATTATGGTGTTACCGTTACCGATCATAATGGTTGCACTATTTCAGGAAATGTTACGGTTATCGGTCCGCCATTGTTGCAAATAGATGTAGTTAGTATAGTGCCAGCAACTTGTGGACAGTCCAATGGAGAGGCAACCATAAGTTTCCAAGGTGGGACAACGGGTTATAGCATACAATGGTCAACAGGAGGAAACTCAGTTCATGAAACGGGTATGCCAGCTGGAAATCACACGGTAACCCTAATTGACCAAAATGGGTGTACAGCAACACAACAAATTTCGATTCAAAATTTAACAGGACCTAGTATAACTTCGGTTGTTTCAAGTCCTGTTTCTTGTGCAGGTTTTGCCGATGGAGTAGCCATTGTTAGTTATACTCCATCAAATCCTCCTGCTCCACCATATATAACAACTTGGAACAATGGCATGAATGGTGATACTATTACAGGTTTAGCAGGTGGAACTTATTATGTTACTGTTCAGGATGCTAATGGTTGTATAACTGCTGGTAATGTTGTAGTGCAAGAACCCACGCAATTTGTTTCCGTAGTTAGTGGAACCACTCATAACCATTGTTATGGTGAATGTATTGGTACGGCTAGTATTTTAGCGGGTGGTGGTACTCCTCCTTATACTTATTCGTGGTTAGGTATTGGGCAGACGGGCTCAAGTGCAACTGGTTTATGTGCTGGAACTTATTCTGTTGTAGCTGTAGATGCGAGAGGGTGTACTTCAGTAAATACAGTTACTATAAATGAGCCTCCCGCTATTACAATTAATGGAACTACTACTGATGTTTTATGTAATGGTGGAAACAGTGGAATAGTATCCATCTCCGTAAGTGGTGGAACACCTGTATATCAATATGTATGGCAACCTCCTGCCTTTGGTACCACTTCGGTTATAGCAAATATGCCTGCCGGTACATACACGGTTGTAGTTACTGATAGTTGGAACTGTTCAAATACTGCTAGCTTTACCATTAATCAACCCGATCCCATCGTTGTTTATACATCGTCAACCCCAGCCCATTGTGGCGATAATAATGGAACTGCAACTATAGATTCTATTACAGGAGGAGTTCCCTCGTATACTTATTTATGGTCGCCAGGAAATATGACAACCAATCATGTAACCGATTTAGCTAGTGGAATTTATCAGTTGATAATAACTGATGCAAATGGCTGTACACAGGTAACTCCTGTTCCTGTTAGTGAAATATATCCACCAGAGCAAATAAGCTTTAGTAAAACAGATGCATTATGTTATGGCAGCTTTGATGGAACTGCTACAGCAACAGTTAATGGTGGATTAGCTCCATACTCATATCAGTGGAGTAATGGCCAAACAACTAACCAAGCAGTAAATTTAGGAGCAGGAACTTATAGTGTAACTGTTACCGATAATAATGGTTGCAGTATAGCAAACAGCGTTACCATAAATCAACCTAACCCAATTATTGTCTATGCCAATGGAAGTGATACAATATGTATGGGTAATTACAGTGTTAATATAACTGCAAATGCTTCAGGTGGAACTCCACCTTATACTTTCACATGGACAGGACCCGATTTAACCAACCCAAATTCTCAAGTTCAATTAGTCTCACCTGATTCTACTACCAATTATTTTGTAAATGTATATGATGCCAATGGTTGTGCTTCGTCTATACCTGGAAGTGTTACAGTATATGTTTATCCGCCTATTACAGCAACTATTTCTAACGATGTAGTTATTTGTTCGGGCGATATGTATCCTATTCAAGTAAATGCACAAGGCGGTAAACCTCCTTATACTTATATATGGAACATTGGAAATGGGAATCCAAATTTAGTAACTCCTAGTGATACAACTACTTATACAGTTGAGGTTCACGATGCTTGTGGTACTCCACCTGCCACTGCTTCAATGACAATTTTTGTACAAGAGCCTCCTCATATTATTCGTCATCCACGTTTCCAAAAAGGTTGTGTGCCTTTATTAGCTAATTTCGATTGTTTGGTTGATCCTGCTTCACAACCCGTTACTTACTCTTGGAATTTTGGTGATCCGTCTTCGGGCTTATTAAATACATCACAAGATAGTGTAACATCGCATCTGTACGGGATACAAGGGAATTATGATGTTACATTAGTGCTTACTTCTTCGTTTGGTTGTCAAACTACACAAATTTATAATAACTTAGTGCAGGTATTCCCTTATCCTCAGGTTGATTTTACTTATAGTCCAACAGAAAACATATCAGCTATTAATGGTGATGTTTGGTTTGCTGCTCAAACCGATGCTAGTAATCAACTTATATGGAATTTTGGAGATGGTAGTGTGGCTGCCGGACAAATGAATCCAATGCATACCTATACACAACCTGGTATATATGAAATTCTTCTGATTGCTCGAAATGGTGAGGGTTGTGCAGATACTGCTATCCATGCTTTAAAAGTAAACGAAGTATTTACTTTATGGGTACCTACTGCGTTTACACCCGGAAGTGGAAATGGTAACGCATATTTCTACCCTCGCGGTTTAGGAATTGATTCGAGCGATTATTATTTGGCTATTTTCGATCGTTGGGGACAAATGGTTTTTGAAACCCGAGTATTTCCACCAGCTACTAATTTAACACCAAGCGAGGTAATGTCTTTATCGGCTACGCAATTACAGTGGGAACCGGGCGGTTGGAATGGTGGTTACATGAATGATGTAAGCAAAATTGTTCCTGTTGGTACCTATACTTGGTATGTTAAAGTTAAAGAAAAAGATACAGGTTATATCCACGAAAAAACTGGTCCCGTAACAGTGATACGATAGAAATAAAGGCTACTCAAAAACGGGTAGCCTTTATGTTTTATATATAATTTATTTTTCTAAAACTTTGCACAAGGAATTATTTTTGAACGATGCTTTTTAGCTTTATGAGGATTGTAAAACTGATACGTTAAAGAAATTTCATTGCTTCCTCCCGTTTTATAAGTTAACCACGAAATAGTTGCATCGTAGCTATATGCAATGTCGAAGGTTTTAAAATGAATGCCAGCAAGAAAACATAGGGCATCGTTATTAGGATAACCAGCTTTATAATGTTTTAACATTGGAATACCTCTATAATAGATACCTGCAAAATAGTTGGGTGTTTTATAAATAGCACCTATATCCAATTGATCAAATTTTGCTTGGAATTTATACTGAAAAAGTCCTATAATTACTGGTTTATCAGTTTTTTTGCCAGAACCGCCATGTTCGAAAATATAAAATGTTTTAGCTGCATGAATAGAATATTTTATGGGTAATCGGCTCTCATAACCGAGATAAGATTGATTGGGTCTGTTTAGATGGTCAATGGTTATTCCAATAAAGTGATTGTTTGAGTATAATAATGTGCCCCATGATATATCTAAATACGATTGTCGTTCAGGTAAAATTGTTTGAATACTAGTGGATGCGCCTCTTAATAATTGGTCGCCAAAAATGAGCTTGTCGAATGTTAATGAACGATAACCATAAACTGCTTTTATTCCGGAGCTTATAGTCCAATAGCGGTCAAATTTATAATCATAAGCATAATCGATTCCAATAAATTTATTTCCAAAATTCATTGAACCTGCATTGTCTGAGGCTAAAATGATTCCAACGGCACTTCTGAAATCAAAAAAATACTGATCGTATGAGACTAAAAAACTGTTGTATGTTCCTGGAATGTTCCACCATTGGTTACGGTAAATCATAGAAAGTCGTGAATCGCTGTTTGCACCTGCAAAAGCTGGATTCAAATAGAGTGGGGCAGACTGGAATTGTGTAAAATGAATATCTTGAGCGATTAGACGCAGGGTGCTAAAAAAAATAAATCCATATGTAAAAAACTTTTTCATCGTATTAGCAATACATCTCCTTTCTTTTCTATTTTGCGTCCATCAATAAACCGAGCTTTGGCTTGATAAACATAAACATCTTGTTGACATAATTTCCCTTTGTAATAACCATCCCAACCAATTTTAATATCATTCGTTTCGAAAATTAATTCGCCCCAGCGGTTAAATATTTGCATATTGAATTCAGCAACTCCTTTTGATACAGGGAAGAATATATGGTTTGAATAATCTGTTTCGGAATAATAGCCTCCATTAGGACCGTTAGGATCGGGAGTAAAAGCATTTGGAAAAACGATGTCGCCACTAACAGATATGTTTTTATAGGCGGTATCGGTACATTGATACATATTAGTTGCTACTAACATAATGGTATAGCTGCCAAAATTATCATAATAATGCAAAGGATTGGGATTAGTAGATGAATTACCATCGCCAAAATCCCAAAAATAAGCTACTGCTCCATTACTGAGGTTGGTGCAAACAACCGGGTCGTTAGGGAGGTAATATATATCTTTGTTAGTAGTAAAGTTGGCAGTAGGATTTTCGAAGATATAAACAGGCAATGGATTTTGGTTGTTATCATTTATACAACCCATATTGGTTTCAACTTCCAGACTGACATAATACGTTCCGGGTGTAGTAAAAGTATGAGTCGGGTTTTGAACAGTGGATGTATTTCCATCTCCAAAATTCCATAACCATCTGTTAATATAATCATATGGAGTAGTTGAGCTGTCTGTGAAATTTATTGTAACGGGAACACATCCTTGAAATACATCCGAATAAAAATTAATCTGAGGTGGAGTTTTAAATAAAACAGTTATAGAATCAACAATATGAATATCACAACTATTGCTTACAGTAACATAATAGGTTGTGGGTTGACTGGGTACAATTATAAATGCTCCCGGACCTGGTCCTAAACCATTACTCCAAGCGTAATATAACGTGTCATAATGATTAGCAGAAGATGTTACATAAATTAGTGAACTATTCCCTGGACAGATAGGGCTATTTGCAAAAAGATGAACATTTTGAGGGTAAAACTCCTTTACAACTAAATTGCAAGTATCTGGAATTCCTTCGCAACCAAGACTATCGAAAGCAATAACGATATAAGAACTTGAATGCGGAGGTGAAACGGTTATGGTTTGGCCAAAAAGATTGTTATTCCAATAGTAAAAATAATTACCACTTCCGCCGATAGCTGAAGCGCTCAATGTAGCACTTTCACCCTGACAAATAATTAAAGTATCTGTTATCGTAGTGATTACTTGAGTTGGGTTTGAAAGACTGCATGAGTCAATCCATTGACAACCTAATGCATCTTCAACGCTTACGTAGTAAATTCCCTTAGTTAAATTGTTAGCAAAGAAGCTAGTTTGTGTAGGCATTGTGTTCCATGTATAATTATAAGGAGGTGTGCCTCCTGTTACTGTTACCCATGCATATCCATTGTTTCCATTATAACACGTTGGATTATTAGTACTTATAACTCCAGTCAAAGGTTGTGGCTGGGTAATGGTTCCGTTTAAAACAACTGAACAGGCATTTGCATCTGTAATCGTTACATTGTAGCTCCCTGCATAAACATTGGTAGCTGTTTGTGTGTTTTGCTGTGGAACTGTATTCCAAGAAAAGGAGTAAGGTGGCGTTCCGCCCTGAACAATTGCCGAAATTTCACCGGTAGAAGAACCATTACAATCTACATTTCTTATAACTTGAATATTCCCACTGAGAGGAGTAGGAGAATTTATTTGAATATTTTCAGATGCAACACATTGATTGGCATCAAAAACCGAAACAGTATAATTTCCTGAAGGAAGATTGCTAACAGTAGGTGTTGTTGCACCCGATGGAATCCATATATAAGTATAGGGTGTCGTTCCCCCGCTAGCTGTAACTGAAACAATACCATCTGTACTGTTGTTGCAATTTGTAGGACTAGAAGTGGCATTAATGGTGAGTGGCTCTATCGGACCACTAATATCAATACTAATAGTAGCACTACAGTTGTGACTATCAGAAATGGTACACGAATAAGTTCCCGGTGATAAATTTGAAATTGAAGGAGATGTTTGGTTGGTGTTCCAGTGATAAGTATAAGGAGGTGTGCCACCATTGGCACCAAGTAAAATCATACCATCATTAGCACCATAACAGTGAACATTTTCTTTTTGAAGGATGATAGGTATAATTGGTGTTGGCTGATTGACCTGGATGCTGCTAGAAATATTACAACCTAAACTATCAGTCACAGTAACATAATAAGTCGCAGCTAAAAGATTTGAGTAAGTTTGAGTATTTCCACCGCCCGGATTCCATAAATAAGAATAAGGAGGAACTCCTCCCGAGCAGAAAGCTATAACACTGGCATCGCTACTATGATAGCAATTAGCATCGTTCTTTGTTAAAAAAATGCTCATGGGAGTTGGCTGAGTAAGAATAATAGATAAACTTATTGCACATCCTTTTGAATCTGTAATATACACGGTATGAGTTCCTGAAGATAAATTATTGATTTGTGAAGAAGTATAGTTTGTTGGCGACCAAAGATAATTATAAGGTGGGGTGCCTCCATTTGTTTGAATGGAAATACTACCATCATTTCCGTTGTAACAACTTACGTTTTTAGCAGATAACACTTGAGCCTGTAAAATTTGTGGTTGGTTTATTTGCACGAAAGTTTGTTCGGTACAATTATTTGCATCGGTAACAGTAACATTGTATATTCCTGGGGTTAAATTGGTAATGGTTTGTAAAGTGTAGTTGCCTGGTTGCCAGAAGTATGTATAAGGAGGTGTTCCACCTTGAGCAAAAACATTTGCTTGTCCATTGGATGAGCCGTTACATGAAGCATCTGTTTTATTACTGGCTAACTGAATAGCTGAGGGTTGAGTAATCTCTGCTGTTTGTGTAGCAATGCATCCGTTAGCATCTATTACTGATATATTAAAAATTCCTGCAGATAGTCCAGTGGCAGTTGAAGATGAACCTCCATAAGGATACCAGCTATAGTTATAAGGGGGGGCTCCACCGCTTGCATTTACACTGATACTTCCATTGTTCCCTCCAAAGCAAGATACATTGGAAATGGAAGAAATGGTTATGGTGGGCGAACCTATATCATTGACTAAAACTGAAGCACTATTGCTACAATTCATAGCGTCCGTAACGGTTACGTTATAAACTCCTGAAGAGATATTATTAATGGTTGAATTTGTATAATTTCCCGGAAACCAGTTGTAAGTATAGGGAGGATTCCCTCCTGAAACAGTTGCTGAGGCAGATCCTGTTGAATTTCCACATAATGAAGCTACTGAAGATGTAGAAATATTAATGGCATCAGGTTCGCTCAGTGTTGCAAAGGATGTCGCTGTGCATCCATTATTGTCTGTAATAGTAATAGCATAATTACCGGCAGTAACATTACTTAATGAAGGAGAGTTAATGGATGGAATATTCCATGTATAAGTATATGGTGGTGTACCTCCGGAAACAACAGAATTAATGTTTCCGTTATTTCCGCCATTACATGAAATGTTTGTGTTAAATAATTGAACAGTTAATGGCAAAGATGGCTGAGTTATATTTACATTTTGCTGAATAATACAATTATTACCATCTGTTATAGAAACAAGATAATTTCCTGCTGCAAGATTGCTTCCAATACTTGTATTTCCTCCGTATGGTTGCCATGTATAGTTATATGGAGGAGTACCACCTAAAACAGAAATGCTAGCAGAACCATCATTGCCGCCATAGCAACTTACATTATGAGTCCAGTTGATACTAGAAGTTAATGGAGGAGGAGAGGTTAATTGAAAATTATAAACAAAAGCACATCCATTGGCATCATAAACAGTTACAGAATAATTTCCTGCTACAAGATTGTTTGCACTGGACTGGTTCCCTCCATATGGAGACCATACATAAATATATGGTGGAGTTCCTCCTTGGGCATTTACTATAGCAGAACCGTTTGTAGAACCATAGCATGTAGGATTTGAAGTTGTAACAGTTGCATTTAGCTGTGGTGGATCGGTTAATTGAATGGTTGTAGTTTTTATGCATCCTTTGTTATCTGTGATAGTTACAGTATAATAACCGGAATTGAGGTTTTGTATATTTGCTCCATTATAATTAGAGGGTTGCCAATTATACGTATAAGGTGGTGTACCACCAGTAACATTTAATTGTATAGAACCAGTATTTGACTGAGCACAAAGAGGATTTTGTGTTGAGGCTTGAATTGTTAAACTGTCTGGTTGATTTATGGTAATATTATTTGAAAATGTACAGCCTTTACTATCGGTAACGGTAAAACTAAAATTTCCAGGAGATAAATTAGAGACATTATTCCCAACGGCGCCATTTGACCATTGAACAAGATAACCTGGAGTTCCACCAACAATGTTGACAATTGCATTGCCATTATTCCCACCATAACAACTCGTTGGATTTGTAGTTGCAAATGCCTGTAATTGTGGTGGTTGTGCAATCGATGTTGATTGAACAAGGCTACAACCTATCCCATCGGTGATGGTTACAGTATAATTTCCGGCTGCTAACCCGGAGATATAATTTGACGTGTTTGAATTACTCCATAAATATGAATAAGGTGGGTTTCCTCCACTAATATTTACTTGTATGTTTCCATCGGCAGCTTGATAGCAACTAGCAGGTTGGTTAATAAATTGAACATTACCGGTAAATGGCAAAAAATTAATTCTGACTGTATCAGAAACGGCGGGACAAGAGCCATTTCCAGTAGAGGTTAATATCAAATTAACGTATCCATTATTGATTTCGCTTGCAGTAGGGAAATATACCGGATTTAATACCTGATTAGATGGCAGAAATATTCCATTTCCACCACTCCATATTCCACCCGCAGCGGATATAACAGTTCCATTTAATTGAACAGATGATGATGAAATACAAACATTTTGGTCGTTACCGGCATTAACCTGAATGGGGCTAGGATATGAGGAAACCGTAATGTTTGTTGAAACCGGAGGGCAGTTGCTTGCATCTTCTAAAATAACAGTATAGCTTCCTACTCCTACATTAATATTTTGAGTCATTTGACCGGTATTCCATGTATAACTATATGGTGGTGTTCCTCCAGACCCGATTGCTGTTAATGTTAAAGAATTAGTTCCAAAGCATAAAATGGCAGGATTAGGTTGAATTTGAACATTAAGGGTAGGATTAAATGTAATTCTTACAGTATCGCAAAATGGAATGGTAGAACAATTGCTTTCAATGATTCCACAAACTTGATAATCAACATACGGTGGATAATTGGTTGTTGCAATAACTTGTGAACTTTCGCATCCGGAAGGGCAAGATAAAAAATGATTATAAGCTCCAAAATTTCCAGGATAAATGGAATTAATGGTTATTGACGATGGGTTTAAACCTGTCGTTGATATGGTGCCAATGCAACCTTCATTTAATGTGATATTACCAGATACAGATGGTGCAGGAATGGAAGTAATACTATATTGGTTGGTGTTATTTCCAGGTTTGCAAAAAGTTAAAATATGGGGTCCGTAGCCATTAAGACAGATAGGTTGTCCAACAGCAACAGGTGGTCCGCAATTTATCTGATAAAACATAGAACCACCTGGAACAGCTCCGGAATAAATGTTAAATAAAATACCTTGGCTTTCTGGGTTTAGGTAAATGACAAATTCAACGCATACATCAGGATCTGATGAATTACAACAAAGACCTAAGCGTTGAATGGATGGACTAATCCAAGTTGTATCAGAATTAGTAGATAAATCAACTGTAAGAGAAGGAACAATGGGTGAACAATTTTGAGCATGAGCATTTAAAAAAAATAATAATCCCAATAATATCAGCAATCTACCTATCATTTTTTTTTCCAATTATACGATAATTTAAATTTTAAAGATACAACTAAACTTAAAAAAAGTATAAATAAACAATTTAATAATTAGTTTATCATTTCTGAGTATAATAATATTAGTCTTTTTTATGAATATCAAAAGAGGGCAGTTTGTGTCCCATTTTGTTTTTCTTGGTTGTAAGGTAGTTGATATTATATGGATTGGGTGGTATTACTAAGGGAACATTTTCAACTATTTCCAGTCCAAAACCTTCGAGTCCTGCTCTTTTTTTGGGATTATTAGTTATGAGTCGCATTTTGCGAATGCCTAAATCGCGGAGTATTTGAGCACCTACGCCATAGTCGCGTTCGTCGGGTTGAAATCCAAGGTGTACATTTGCTTCGACAGTATCGAGTCCTTGTTCTTGGAGTTTGTATGCTTCGATTTTATGGAATAACCCAATGCCTCTACCTTCTTGATTAAGGTAAATAATGGCTCCTTTTCCTTCTTTTTCAATCATACGCATAGCTTCGTGGAGTTGGGGTCCACAATCGCAGCGATAACTGCCAAAAATATCACCGGTTACGCATGATGAATGTACTCTTACTAACACAGGTTCGTTTTCGTTAAAAGTGCCTTTAACTAAGGCTACGTGTTCTAAACCATTCGATATTTGTAGATAAGGAATGAGTTCAAAGGTGCCATATTCGGTTGGTAGTTTAACTCGCTCACCTCTTTTGATAAGGCTATCGTGTTCTAAACGGTATTTAATAAGGTCGGCTATGGTGATTATTTTTATACCAAATTTTTTACTAATTTCCATGAGTTCTGGCACGCGTGCCATAGTACCATCTTCGCTCATAATTTCGATAAGTGCACCACCTTCTTTAAGTCCGGCGAGGCGAGTGAGGTCGATTGTGGCTTCGGTATGACCGGCGCGGCGAAGTACACCTTTGTCTTTGGCTTTTAGTGGGAAGATATGTCCGGGTCGAGCAAGGTCTTCTTTTTTTGTGTTTGGATCGACAAGGGCGTTAATGGTTTTTGCACGGTCTTCGGCAGAAATACCTGTTGTGCAGCCATTACCGATTAAGTCAACCGATATGGTGAATGCTGTCTCGTGTAAAGAAGTATTAGCAGAAACCATCATAGTAAGATCGAGTTCTTCGCAGCGTTTTTCGGTTAGAGCAACACAAAGCAGCCCTCTACCATATTTGGTCATGAAATTGACCATGGTAGGAGTAACTTTTTCGGCGGCAGCAATAAAATCGCCTTCGTTTTCGCGGTCTTCGTCGTCCACTACAATGATAAGCTTACCGTCGCGTAAATCCTGAAGGGCTTCTTCGATGGTATTGAATTTAAATTCTGATGGAACCATGATAAAATTATTTGTACAAAGGTAATAGAAGCTTTTGAATTATTTTTATGATATTTATCTTATAAAGTTATAGCTTTTTCTATGTATTGAATAGTATTGCGAATAATATGTTCAATATTATATTCTTGATGAATAAATTGTTGGGCAAAAATACCAATTTTGTCGAAAAAGTCTTTGTTTTCAATAAGTTTAATAATTTCGGCTTGAAAATTTTCGGCGGTATCGGCTATTAAAATATTTTTGTTATGTGTTGTATTTATTCCTTCGGTGCCAATAGATGTTGTGACAATGCTTTTTCCTAATGCCATGCCTTCGATAATTTTAATACGCATACCACTTCCAGAAAAAAGTGGCACAACCATAATGGCTCGTTCTTTCATAAAATTGTGTGAATTGTCAATTTCTCCGTAAAAAATAATGTTAGGATATTCTTGTAATTTGCGTATAAGCCAATAAGGGGCATTACGGCCAGCTATTTCAAATTGTAATGAAGGATATTGTTGATGAATATTATTCCAGATATGTCTTAAAAACCATAAGAGTCCTTCTTGATTGGGGAGCCAATCTAAGGCTCCAATAAAGAATAAGCTTGGATGATTGATGTTAAAACGATTGACTTGTATGTTGCTTAAGTCAATTCCAGCTTGTGATACGTGGTGTAGTTTTTTATATCCGAGTAATATAAATTGTTCTTCATCGCGTTTGGTGAGAGTTAGTAATAAGTCGACTTCATTGATGATTGATTTTTCGAGCTTATATATTCTATTTGATAAATTTTTTATGTAATTTTTTTTTAAAAGATTGGTTTCGTTTAAAGCAATACGTTGCCAAATTTCGCTTTCTATATTGTGTGCTCTAAAAACGTGAAATGTTTGTGCAATTTTTTTTATACATCGAATATATGGAAGTACAAATAACCCTTCGTAAAGAACAATATCGAATGTTTGTTGTTGAAATAATTCTTTTATTTTGTGTTCAAAAGCGGTTGACCGAAAACGCACTTGATGATAAGGTTTAGAAGAAAAAATAAAATTAAAAATTAAAGAAAAGGGTTTAATTGTAGTATCAACATCTATAGGAATGATATTTAAATTTGGGTGTATAGATGTTGGTATTTGATTATGTGGAATGTAATGTTTAGGCGTATTCATGCATAGTAAGATAACGTGGTGATTTTGACGAGCCATTTCTAATGCAGAATTCCAAACCGCAATAGCACCCCCATCTTTGGGAGGAAATGGAACTTTATTATGTAAAATAAGAATGTTCATGAACGATGTTTTTTTAACCGGTCAATAAAAGAATAAAGGGCATTTATCCATTTTTGAATAGGGATCAAATTTGAGTCGGTCATAGCATTATAGGTAAGTAGTATGCCAATAGGGAAAAGAATGGCCGATGACAGCCATATTCCTTGCCAAGCAGGCAAAACCAATTCTTTTGCAAATTTTTCACCCGATAATGAAAGGATGTAATAAAGAATAAAAAATAAAACCGACACTACAACGGGCATACCTAAACCACCACGACGAATAATTGCTCCAAGGGGAGCTCCAATAAAAAATAAAACCAAGCATGCAAATGCCAAGGTAAATTTTTGATGAAATTCAATTTGATGTTTTACTATCCAACTACGTTTAGAATCATCTTCATCGGCAGTAGTTTGAATAAATGCTTGCTGATTGCGTGCAGTGGTTAAAGCCATTTCAATAATTTGCTGCTGTTCTGATTTACTTAAGCGGTTAAAAATTTCTTTTAAAGAAATATTTAGCGTATCTTTAAGCTTATTTATGGTATCATGATATGAATTTCTAAAAAAAGCTTGTTGGCATACATTTATTTTATAGTTTTGTTTAAATTTTTCGTATTCTTTGCGGAGTGAGTCTTCTGTTTCAGATAATTGAACAATATTTAACATGCGATAATGTTCTTTAAATAAGCTTTCGTCTGATCGTGTAAAAGTAAATCCTGAAAGAGCAATTTTTGCTTTTTGTTCGTCGAACATTTGGTATTGATGAGGAAATGTTTTTGTCCACTGCTGAGGATTTTCGACGAGTTCTTCATATTTTTTTCCGTGGTAAAGTTCTATTAGTAAAAAGTCTTTATTGGGTGAGAGAGCGAATTTTCCAGAATCTGCAATTAATGTGCTGGTATTTCCTCTTAGGTTGGAGTGATCGTATATTATTACGTTGTATAACATGTTATTTTTTTTGTTTTTGCTGCTAACACGAATGCTGTAATTGTCAATACCATTATAAAAAACGCCTGGTTTAATGATAATTTCGGGACGCTGACTTCGGACATCAAATAGTAAAGAGTAAAATTTAAGGTTGGCAACAGGTAAGACATAATTAGAAAATAAAAATGCAGCAATGCTAAGTATTACAACAAACATAATAAGTGGGTACATTATTCTGTAGAGTGAAATGCCCGATGCTTTCATGGCTGTAAGTTCAAAATATTCGCCTAAATTGCCAAACGTCATGATAGATGAAAGTAAAATAGCTAAAGGTAATGCCATGGGGATAAAATTGATGGAAGCATATGAAAACAGTTCGACCATAATGTTCCATGCTATTCCTTTGCCAACAAATTCGTCAATGTATTTCCATAAAAACTGCATGAGTAAGACAAAAACGGCGATAAGAAATGTAAAAATAAATGGTCCTATATATGATTTTATCATGTATAGATGAAGCCGTTTGATATGCAGCATAAAAATCATTATTATTGACTACAAAGGTCAATAATTTTTTTAATTATTGCAACGGTAAATAAAAGTTAAGGATGAGTAAAACGACTTAATACTATTATTGATTGATGCCCATGGCTCTCTTGAGTTTGTCGATATGGGTATTCCATAACATAATATTTTCGTTTTTTTCATCTGGTTCCGAAAAATCAGTAATTTTTATGGTTGTAGTATTTTCGTTAGTTGAAATGATTGATATTTCAAAGAAAAAATTGTTTTTTTCTTCAATATCTTCATTCCAAGCATATTTAATAAATTTACATTCTTTTTGAGCCAGTATTTTTGCATCAGCCCGTTGTTTAGACCAATAAAAACTAATGTTTTCGTTTTGAATAATAACACGGTCGGCAAACCATTTCGATAGTCCTTCTTCGGTTGAAATAAGTTGATACAATAATTTGGGCGAAACTGGTAATACAAATTCTAATTCAATAAGCTCTTTCATGTGAAAAACGGTGTTTTTAAAAAAAGGACGTAAAAATAATAATATTTATTTGATTACCAAAATATTCTATTTCAATTTTACGTTTTTATTCTTTTTTAGGGATTATTTCAAGGGTTACGTTTCCGGCATTTTGTATAATGCTTAATTTTACAATGATTTTTGTGCCTATGCTATTTGTATTGCATGTAGAATTGGCACTTAATAATGTATATTCGTAAAATTTATCGTTAATTCCATTGTTGAGTTGTAGTTGTGCTTTGAAACAACCTTCATTTAGGCAATCTTTAACCATTTTATTTAGTTCTTCAAATTTTTGTTGAGCTTCGCTTTTTGTTCCCTTAAAATAAGAACCAGCGTATCCTTTTGCTTGATGAATAGAAACCGTTGTTAATTCTTTAATGGGAAGGGTGCAATAAAATTCGTCTTGAATATAAGTACTTACTTTTTCGCCTTTGACGGTTTCAAAGTAGTTGCCGGCAGCATTAAGCAATTCTAGTAATGTATTACAAAATGAGTAGGGTTCTTCAATTTTAAAATCATCAAAATTAGCTTCTTCTATGAATCGGTCGTTTTCCCATTTGCCTTTTTCCTTATATGTTGCAGAATACCATTGTGTACCAAGTCCGTTGCGTTTTCCTTCTTTAAATTCGCCAATGTATTTTGTTCCGTCAGTGCGTTCAAATTTACCAATGCCTTCGTATTTGTCATTTTTAAAGTAACCAGTATATATATTTCCTCTGCTATCGGTAAGTTTTCCAAAGCCTTCCATATGGTTATTTACAAATTCTCCAACATAAATACTGCCATCTGTAAAATAATATGTTCCTTTTCCTGTATTGCAATTGCCAGATACGCAGCCTGTTTTGTTTTGAGCAATAGTTAAGTGCGTATATAAGCAAAGGCTCATTATTAAAAGAATTTTTGACTTTTTATGTTTCATAATCTAATTTTTTGAACAAAAATACAGCAAAAAAAATATTTATCAAGTATATAAAAAAATTATGAGTAATGAATCTGTAACATCGAAATATGACATATTGTGAATTTATTTTGTTAAACTGATTTCTTTAATAATATCGGTTTGTATAACATCGGGATATAAATTTTTTATTTGTTCAATACTTTCGATGGAATGCAAGGTCCAAACTTGAATTTTTAACCCCTTGCTGTGTAAATATTTTATGTTTTGTTCTGTAAGGCTAGTGTCGTAATATGCAAACGAAATTCCTGTGTATTCTCTGTCAATGCAAGTGTTTATTGCCGAACGCAGATCGGTATATGCAAGTAAATAACGGTCAACCAAAGGTTCTTTTATTTTCATGAAGTCGAGAAACATGGTATAATCGGTTTCGACAAACACACGACGTTCTATGTGGTATCTTCTTACCATAGCACTAATGGAGTCGGTCATGCGATTAAAATAAACAAAGTAGTCTAAGTTTGGAATATAGGGGAAGTATCCTTTTACGTCGAGTGAAATATATTTTGTGTAGGCGTATTTAGACATCCAATATAATACGCTATCGAGTTTTGCTAATGGTTTGTTTATGGGTTGGAGTCTAAGAATGGTTGTATCGTGAAGTTCTGGAATACTCAAATTGGAACTTGTATTAGGAAAATTATGATCGTGCCATAACCAAATAGTACCGTCTAAACTCATTTGAATATCGGTTTCGGAACCGTTAAGATATTGAAACCCTATTAGCATTGCCTGAAATGTGTTTTCTGGAGGGAATAAGCTATCTTTTCCAATAAAATCATCGCTTCCACTTCCTCTATGACCTAGGTATTTTATGGTTGAACTGTTAGTAGGTGAAGGGATTTCATTATCTTTGTTGCAAGAAGCAAAGATGATTAGAATACACAAAAAGACACATGTTAATTGTTTCATTATTCAATGTATATATCAAGATTCATTTTTTTTATTGATAAAATGCTACGTTCTTGATTCCAAAAATAAACATTTATTTTGTATATTGGCAAAAAAGATGATGTTCTGCTAATAATCAAATACTTATGTATATTAAAATTCTTTGTTTCTTTTTCTTTTATTTCAAAATCAATGCTTTGCCAACTAATTAATCTATTTAATGAATCTCTGGTTTCGAAAACAAGTTTAGTGGTTATTTTTTTTAATAATTGCGATTGAATTTGTATAAACCCATTTACTATTATGGTATTAAAAAAATTATGTTTTAATTCGGCAGTGCATACGTCTATAAATTCTTGATTTTTATTTATAATAAAATTATCGTTTTTTTTGTAATACTTAACAAAAGGATTGTTTTTATAGTTAGGATATAAAGGTAACCGATATGCTGTTGAAAAGCTATGTTGTGGTAATATTTTATTTTGTTTAGGCAATATTTTGTGCATCGAGGCAATAATAGTTTGTTTATGTTTTAGTTCTTTTTCGATATTAGGATTTTTAATATTTCGCTGTAGAAAATTATCAGATACTGTGAATAAACTGTCTTTATGCATATAATAATAATTAGATAGTATATCGGGATATGTTTTGTTTTCCCAAATAAAAGCATAGGAACAATTCATATTGAAAAATTTACTAGTATCGAGACCTTTGCCTATATAGCATGTCCATTGTGGAATATTAAAAGATGTTTTATTTTTTAACAGAAGCTCTATAGAAGGACTTATATCCGAATGGCTGCAAACTCCTTTAAACACTGCAGACTTTTTTAGTTTAGGAGAATAGATAATAAGCGGAACGTGAAATTTTTTTAGTGCAAGGTTTATATTGTATGATAAGCCATGATCGCCTGTAATAATAAAAATGGTATTTTCAAATTCGGGTCTTTTCTTGTAGGCTTTAAAAAATTCTCGTAACACATCATCGGTATATAAAACGGTTGCAAATCTTTTTTTATCAAAAAAATCGGTTTGTTTCGAATATAAATCGGGGTGTTGAGCGAAATATTGGTCAAGTTTTTTTTCGTATTTTTCTATTTCTGCATATTCCCATGGATTATGATTGCTTAAAGTTAGATAAATGTCAGCACGTGGAGATGTTGGAAACGAATCAATAACCTTAAATGAATAGTTAAAAAGAGTACGGTCATCGTATCCCCACGAAAAATCTTTTCCCATTTTTTTATAGATAGGAGGGAAATATTTAATAAGATAATCGGTTTTATTATAAAGCAAAAAATCGCTCATTCGATCGAATCCAAGCCAACCACCATAAAAAAATGAAATGAAATATCCGTTATGTTTTAGGTTTCGCAAAAGCGAAGTATGAGTAGGAAAGCTATCGGCTAACTCGTTAAATCCCATTTCGCCGTATGGAGTTGAAGCAAAAATGGATGGTAGTGCTCCAAAAGTCCGCCCAGCAGTAGATAAAAAGTTATACCAGTACAAACTATGTTGGGCTAAAGAATCTAAAAAGGGAGTAAAACTTCCATATAGAGCGTCGGGACCAGAATAGTTTCTGCCAAGACTTTCTATAATGATAAAAACAAGATTGGGTTTTTGGTCGAAAGGTTCAAAATAATTACTTAAAACATCGTTGTTTACACGTTCTCTAAACAATGGATATTCATTTGATAAAAAATGATCGTTGTAATATTCTTTTTTTATAAAGTTGTTGATTTCGTTGGCTAAATTATCTAATTCTGTTTGAGTAAAATATTGGTAACTAGAATATATAAAAAAAGCAACTTTATTTTCTATAATTAATGATTTGTTGGGTATTGTACTCATTATTTTTGATTTAAATGGCACTATCGAAAAGATTAAAACCAGAATATAAAAAATAATGATGGTTTTCTTTTTTAATATTTGTGTATTTATGAATTTATAGGAGAATAAGATAGCGAATATAAAAACAATAAAAAAAACCATTATAGGAATCACTAAATAACGATAGGTGCTCATTAGCTCTTGGGTATTATAGCTATTATATTTAAATAATAGTGAATCGGGAAGCATTTCTGTAAAAGCTGAATAGTAAGAGAAAAAGATAGAGGTCAAACTCCAAATGATCCCAAACAATAGGCTAATTGTGTTTAGATAAAAAGGTTTCCATTTATAAATAAAAAAAGATGGTAATAAAAAAATAAGCCCAAGTAAAGAAAATAAAGAGAAGTCGATTATAGATCCGATGAAAATATCTGTAATAGTAAAGTGATAACCTGCTGAATGATTATAAGAGAGTATTAAAACATCTAAAATTCTTAATAAGAATAAGATTTCAAAAGTAATAATTATATAGTTGCAATAAGGATTAAATAAAAAACTTAAGAAGTTTTTTAAAAAATTTACACGTATGAATTTCATGGTTTTTCGAAAAAATGCAAAGATAAACTAAATTGTTTATCTTGTCAAAACAAATGCTTTAATGATTGATGGGAAATGTGTGTATTCGAGTAAATGAACTCTATTTGCTAATGTATCGACGGTATCATTTGGATATACATGACAAACAGCTTGAAACAATATTTTACCTTTATCGTAGTCTTTATTTACCAAGTGAATAGTAATACCTGATTTTGTCTCTTTATTATCAATAACCTTTTTATGTACATTATTTCCATACATGCCCTTACCACCATATGCTGGCAATAAAGCAGGATGGATATTAATAATCCGATCAGGAAAATTAACAATAATATTTTCAGGAATAAGCCATAAAAAGCCTGCTAAAATAATGACATCAATATTTAATTGGTATAATAAACTTAGAAATTGTTTAGAATGGAATTCATCTTTATTAAAGATTATCATTGGGATATTATATGTTTTCATTCGTTCAATGACACCTGCTTTAGGATTATTAGTAAATACTGAGTGCACTGAAATAATATCATCGTTTAAAAAATATTTAACAATATTTTCGGCGTTGGTACCACTTCCCGAAGCAAAAATAGCTAAATTAATTTTTTTGTTTTGCATATATACGTAGTTATATTATTGAATTTCAGACATTGTTAAAAAATATTCGTCAAATTTTTGCAAAAATATTTGAAAAAATCGTTACAAATTTATTTCTTTGCAGTCTCAAAAAAAAATTAAGTACTAACTAAAACTTAAAACTATGTCAGACATTGCTTCAAGAGTTAAAGCAATCATCGTCGATAAGCTTGGCGTTGACGAAAACGAAGTTACAAACGAAGCTAGCTTCACCAACGATTTAGGAGCTGATTCGCTCGATACCGTTGAATTGATTATGGAATTTGAAAAAGAATTCAACATTGCTATTCCGGACGATCAAGCTGAAAAAATTGCTACCGTAGGTGATGCTATTTCTTACATTGAAAAAAACGCAAAGTAATTACTTCTTAAATCTGGTTTTATGGAATTGAAAAGAGTAGTCGTAACTGGCTTAGGCGCAGTAACGCCACTAGGTAATACTGTTCCTGAATTTTGGAATGGTTTAAAAAATGGTGTGAGCGGATGCGATTTAATTACGCAGTTCGACGCATCTAAATTCAAAACCAGGTTTGCTTGCGAAGTTAAAAATTTCAATGTAGAAAATTTTATTGACCGCAAAGAAGCCAGGAAACTGGACAGATATGCCCAGTTTGCCCTGGTTGCTGCGGAAGAAGCCGTTAAAGATTCTGGTCTTGATTTAGAAAAAATTGATTTAGACGAAGCCGGTGTTATTTGGGCATCGGGAATAGGTGGTATTAAAACATTTCAGGAAGAAGTTATAGCCTTTGCAAAAGGAGATGGAACTCCACGTTTTAGCCCCTTCTTTATTCCAAAAATGATTGCCGATATAGCTGCTGGTCATATATCTATGAAGTATGGTTTTAGAGGACCAAACTTCAGTACCGTTTCGGCTTGTGCATCTTCTTCACATGCCATTTCTGATGCTTATATTCAGATTCGTTTAGGTAAAGCTAAAATTATGGTAGCTGGTGGTTCAGAAGCTGCTATAATGGAGTCGGGAGTTGGCGGTTTTAATGCTATGCAAGCTTTGTCTACTAACAATGATGAGTATAAAACAGCATCGCGTCCATTCTGTAAAACACGTGATGGTTTTGTTATGGGCGAAGGTGGGGCAGGCTTAATTCTCGAAGAATATGAACATGCGGTAGCACGTGGTGCTAAAATTTATGCAGAAATTGTAGGAACTGGCTTAACGGCCGATGCATACCATCTTACCGCACCGCATCCCGATGGATTAGGAGCCAAAAAGGTAATGGAAATGGCATTAAAAGAAGCCAACATTGCACCCGAAAAGATCGATTATATTAACGTTCATGGAACCGCTACACCACTGGGTGACATCGCCGAATTGAAAGCAATTCAAGCCGTATTTGGCGAACATGCATATAAGTTAAATATCAGTTCAACTAAATCAATGCATGGACATTTATTGGGAGGTGCTGGTGCCATTGAAGCTATTGCTACTATTTTAGCAATGGTAAATAATACGGTACCACCTACCATCAATCATAAAGAACAAGACGAAAATATTGATCCAAAATTGAATTTGACTTTGCATAAAGCACAAAATCGTGAAGTGAATTATGCAATTAGCAATACATTTGGTTTTGGTGGCCATAATGCTTGTATTTTATTTAAAAAACTAGATTCTTAGTTCTTGTTCCCATTTTTTAAAAAGAATTATCATCCATTATCGATATTTATAAAGAATGTTTTTGGGTTTGTGCCTAAAAACATTTTTTATTATGAATTAGCCTTAACGCATAAGTCTGCTTCTATTTACCATAATAAAAACTATTCTATCAATAATGAACGTCTCGAATTTTTAGGAGACGCTGTGTTAAATACAATTATTGGTGAATATTTATTTCATGAATTTATAAACGAGAATGAGGGGTTCTTAACCACATTGCGTTCAAAAGTTGTAAATCGGCATAGTTTAAATGAAATAGCACTTAAACTTCAGCTCCACAAAATGATAAAACAACAGGCCGATTTAGATATTATCGCTTCGAATATTCCGGGAAATGCTCTTGAGGCTATGATTGGAGCAATTTTTATTGATAAAGGATATGAATTTACTAAACAAATAATTTTAAATAAAATTATATTGCCCTATGTTGATTGGCATAATTTGATTGAGCATGAAACAAATTTCAAAGGTAAGATTATTGATTGGTGTCAAAAGAATCATTTAACCATAGAATTTAAGTGTGAACCTATTACTGTCGCGAACAAGAAAGTTCAGGGTTACCAAGCTGAAGTAATTATTAATAATCAGATTTGGGGTAAGGGTCAAGGACTAACTAAAAAAGAAGCAGAACAGCAAGCATCGAAAGAAGCTATAGAAAAAATGCAAAGGTAAAAATCAAAAAATTATTTTCATTTTACAATGGGTCCACATCAGCAGACCAGAAAAAGTTTTGTAATTCAGGACTTGAAAAAAAGCGATGAATACAATGATAAGTGTTGTCGCGTAATTTTAGAGCGTCGTTGTTGCGTGGAAGTTTTAACCAAAGTTCCATAATATATAGATTTTTAATTTTACCAATAATAGGAGCTTTAGGACCTAACACTTCTAGTGTTTTAATTTTACGTAATTCAATGGCAAGCTTTTTTGCAGTTTCTTTTGTAATATTTAAGTCTCTATGTTTTAATTCTAATCGGATAAGTCTGGTGTAAGGTGGATAATTAAATCTTTTTCGTTCTGCAAGTTGCCAACTTACAAAACCTTTATAATCGTTCTTTGTTAAAAATTGAATAACCGGATGTTGTGGTTGGGTGGTTTGAATAATAACTTTTCCTTGAGATAATCGTCGTCCGGCTCTGCCTGCGACTTGAGTAAATAACTGAAAAGTTCGTTCGTCGCTGCGAAAATCGGGATAATTGAGCATGGCATCGGCATCTAAAATGCCAATAAGTTCAATGTTTTCGAAATCTAATCCTTTGGTAACCATTTGTGTGCCCACCAAAATATCAATTTCTTTTTTTTCTATTTGCTCGAACAATTGCTCTATTTTAATTTTGGTTCGAGTGGTATCTAAGTCCATACGTGCAATATGGGCATTGGGGATAAACATAGCGAGTTCGTCTTCTATTCGCTCGGTGCCGAGTCCTCTAATTTTTAGCGTAGGTTGTTTACATTCATTGCATTGTAAAGGGATGGGGATAGAATACCCGCAATAATGACAGATAAGTTTATTAAATGCCTTGTGATATGTGAGTTTTACATCGCAGTGGGTACAGTCTGGAACCCATCCACATTCTTCGCATTCAATATATGGAGAATAGCCACGTCGATTTTGAAAAATAATAGCTTGTTTTCCATTTTGAATGGTGTCAACTAGTTCTTTTAAAAAAATATCGGAGTAGTATTGTTGTTTTACTCGATGCTTTTTACGCTCGTCTTTTATATCAATAACCTTTATTTCAGGTAAAGCTGTGGCATGAAAGCGTTCGTTAAGTTCAACTAAACCATATTTTCCAGTTTGAGCATTAAAGTAGGTTTCGATCGATGGAGTAGCTGAGCCTAATAGCACTTTGGCATTGTGTTGAAGTGCTAAAATAATAGCAGTATCGCGTGCATTAAAATGAGGCTCTGGGTTTTGTTGTTTATAAGTTGTTTCGTGTTCTTCATCAATAATAATTAATCCTAAGTTTCGAAAAGGAAGAAAAATTGAGGAACGAACTCCTAAAATAACTGAAACAGGTTGATGGGCTGTTGCCATATGAAGGTATAATTCTGTGCGTTCGTTATCGCTATATTTACTATGGTAAACAGCCACCCTATCGCCTAAAGCTTTGCATAAACGATTAACCATTTGTGAGGTTAAAGCAATTTCGGGCAATAAATATAAAACTTGTTTGCCTTGTTGAATGTATTTTTCAATTAAGTGGATATAGATTTCGGTTTTGCCACTCGAAGTAACTCCATGCAATAGAATTACATTTTTTTCTTTAAATTGATTTTCGATGGATAATAAAGCCTCTTCTTGTTTTTTTTCTAGCTTGTTCTTTTCTAATTTCAGTTCGCGAACTTTATTAAAGACACGACTTTCTTCAAAAAAAACGGATTTAAGAATGCCCTTTTCTATAAGTTTTTTTGTGGCACTTCCGTTGTCTTTTGATTTTTTTAATAATTCTTCTTTTTTTATTGGAACAGTTTGAAGATATTGGCTATTATTTAATGAAAAATACGATAATAATACATCTGATTGTTTAGGGGCTTTGTTAAGTTGATTAAAGATTGAATTCAGGTGTTCTTCGCTTTCAATATTAATAGCCAAGTCGATATATTCAACTTTTTTGGGGATATAACGATGGGCTAATGACTCTTCTATTTGGATAAAATTTGATTGAAGTAATTTGTTTAATAAATGTTGTATATTTTTTTTTTCGAGTAAGCTTTGTAGGTCGCTAATTAAAGCAGAGTCTTTTTGTTCGAGTAGTTTTTTAATTTGATATTCTTCATCGCTGTCAGGAATAAAGTTATTGAAATTGATTCCTGGTAAAATTACAGATTCACTTTCGAGTTTTAATCCGCTAGGCAGAGCCGCTTTCATTGTTTCGCCAATGGTACATAAGTAATAACGACTCATCCATTCCCATAATTTAAGCTGATTTTCGGTTACAATAGCTTGGTCGTCGAGTATAGAGATGATGGGCTTGGTTTCGTATGTAGGTGTTTGTTGATGAACAGAAACGATAAGAGCAGTATATATTTTTCGTTTTCCAAATTGTACTACGGCTCTTTTACCAACATGAGCGAGTAACGCCCATTCAGTTGGAACCTCATATGTAAATACACCTTCTACTTTTAATGGCAATATGACATTTACGAAAAGCTTTTTTGTCATAGAACTTGGAGCAAGTTTTTTGCTCAAACATTAAGAAAATCAATCATTTTAACTTCATCTAAATCGACTGTTTTATGGAGTTTAATCGCTTTTTCAATTGGAACGTGAGTGATTTTTTCATTTTGAATGCCGATCATAATGCCGAATTTACCATCTAAAAGTGCTTTAACAGCGTATACTCCCATTTTGGTAGAGATAAATCGGTCGTAAGCAGAGGGCGAGCCTCCTCTTTGAATGTGTCCAAGTATCGAAACTCGAACATCGTAATTTTGTAAATAGGGTTGAAGTTTTTTTACTACTTCGAAAGCTCCGCCTTCTTTTTCGCCTTCGGCAACTAAAATAATGTTGCTTGATTTTTTTCGACGATTGCCATTCTCAATAAACTCAATAAATTTGTTAATATCGCTTTCAACTTCGGGAATTAAAATGGCTTCGGCTCCGCATGCTATACCTGCTCTAAGGGTGAGAAATCCAGCATCGCGTCCCATAACTTCAATAAAAAACATGCGATTGTGTGAGCTAGCAGTGTCGCGTATTTTGTCAACGGCATCTATTACTGTATTGAGAGCAGTATCATATCCAATGGTAACATCAGTGCCGTAGATATCGTTATCTATAGTTCCGGGTAAACCAACCATAGGAGTATCGTAGCGTTGTCCAAAAGCTGTAGCACCTCTAAACGAACCATCGCCTCCAATAATAACCAAAGCATCTATTTCATGTTTTTTTACATTTTCGTATGCTTTTTGCATGCCTTCATCGGTCATGAATTCTTTGCTACGAGCTGTTTTTAAAATAGTACCTCCGCGTTGAATGATGGCTGCTACGTCGTGCGATTTCATTTCGTGAATTTGGTCGTTTATTAAACCATGATATCCATGGCGAATACCATAAACTTTAATGTTATGATATATAGCTGTTCTGACAACAGCCCGAATGGCGGCATTCATTCCTGGTGCATCACCACCTGAGGTTAATACACCAATAGTTCTAATTTGTTTAGTCATAACGAAAATATTTTGAATAAAAGTAGTAAAAATATTGTTATGATATAAGTTTTTTTAAGTATTCGGCTATATGTTTCATTAACCACATTGGTGTTGATGTGGCGCCACAAATACCAATGCTTTCGATATTTGAAAGCCATTCTGTATTGATTTCAGCTTCTTCTGAAATAAAATAAGAACGCGGATTAACCGACTTGCAAACTTCGTATAGGGCTTTTCCATTTGAGCTTTGTTTACCGCTTACAAATAAAATAATATCGTGCGATTGTGCAAAAGATCGAAGTTCTTTGTCTCTTGAAGATACCTGTCGGCAAATAGAGTTTGTATAATTTAGTAATTGTAGAGTTCCTATAGCAGCCATTCTTTTTTTTAATTCTTCAATAATTTCTTTGTATTTATGTGGACTTTGTGTTGTTTGTGAAAAAACGGTTATAGGTTGATGTAAGTCAATTTTATCAAGTTCTTCAATCGAATTAATTACTAACGCCTTACCATTTACTTGTCCAATAAGCCCATTGACTTCGGCATGACCTTTTTTACCAAAAATAATAATTTGCTGATTAGTGGTTGATGCTTCTTTTACCCTTTTTTGTAATCGAAGAACTACGGGGCATGTGGCATCGATAAGTTGGATGTTGTTTTTTCTAGCAATTTCGTATGTGCTAGGTGGTTCGCCATGAGCACGTATGAGTACGGTAGTGTTGTGCATTTGTTCGAATTGTTGATGGGTTATGGTAATCAATCCTTTTTTTTCTAATCGATGCATTTCAAGATTATTGTGTACTAAATCGCCTAAGCAATACAAGGGTTGTCCTGCATTTAAAATTTTTTCGGCTTTTTCAATAGCATATACAACACCAAAGCAAAAGCCGCTATGCTGGTCTATTTCAATCTTCATATGGGAATTTGTCCTTGATTATTTGAATAATTTTTTGAAATTGTTCTTCTTTTGTAAGGTAGCTATTATCAATAACGATAGCGTCGGGAGCTTGTTTTAAGGGACTTATAGCTCGGTTGGTGTCTAAAAAATCGCGTTCTTCAATATTTTTGGTAACTTCTTCGAGCGAAATATGTTCGCCATTTGATATTAGTTCTTGATAGCGACGTTGTGCTCTAATTTCGGGTAGAGCTGTCATAAAAAATTTTATATCGGCATGGGGGAATACAACCGTGCCAATATCGCGTCCATCCATTACAATGCGTTTTTGTTCGCCCATTTTTTGTTGAAGTTGAACCATTAATGTTCTTACTTCGGGTATTTTGCTAACAATACTAGCATATTCTGATACAATGGGTTGACGAATTTGCGATTCTACAAGTTGATTGTTTAAATATATTTCATTTACATTGTCGTTTGCATTATATTTAAAATCAATAATTAATTGATTAAGCGAGGGTAATAAAATTTCTGTTTTTACTTTGTTGTTTTCAATTAAGTTATTTTCTAAACAAAATAATGTAACAGCTCTATACATTGCACCGGTATCAATATGTCTATAGCCTAAATATTTTGCTAAATTTCTTGCTAAAGTGCTTTTCCCGCAGGAGCTGTAACCGTCAATGGCAATAATGATATCTTTTAGTAATCGCATAATGTAGTTTTAAAATTTTTTGACTAATGGAATTCTCCTTCCGTAGCCAAAAGCTTTACTTGATACTCGTAATACTGGTGCGCCCTGATATCGTTTATATTCATTAATTTGAACTAAGCGATATATTTTTTTTGCTAAATTTTCTGAAAATCCTTGTTTAATGAGATCGGGTATAGTTAATTGCATCTCAATGATATGATAAAGCAATTTGTCTAAATGTTCGTATTCGGGAAGCGAATCGCTGTCTTTTTGATTGGGTCGTAATTCGGCCGAAGGAGCTTTATTTATAATATTTATTGGAATAAGTTCTTTTTTTTTATTTATAAATTTTGCTAATTCATAAACCTGAGTTTTATATACATCGCCAATAATGGCAAGAGCACCGCACATGTCGCCATATAGTGTGCCATATCCTACAGCTATTTCGCTTTTATTGGAAGTGTTGAGCAAAATATTTCCAAATTTATTGGAATATGCCATTAAATAAATAGCTCTTATGCGTGCTTGTATATTTTCTTCGGTAACGTCGTTGGGTAAATGTTGAAATAAAAAATGCAACGATTCTTCGAATGCAATAAATGGTTTTTCAATAGAAAGAATATCGAAACTGATATGATTTCGTTTGCATAAATCGATGGCATCATCTACTGAATGTTGTGATGAAAAACGCGAAGGCATGAGTAAGCAATGTACATTTTCATTGCCAAGAGCGTGAGCAGCTAATACGGCTACAACTGCACTATCAATACCTCCCGATAATCCTAGTACGGCTTTTTTAAAATTGTTTTTAGCAAAATAATCGCGAATACCAAGTTTTAATGCATAATATAGCGATTCTATTGGGTTAAGGCAATTTCCCTGTTGGGTGAGTGTATCAAGATTTATGGTTTGATGACTTTCCTCAAAAAAAGGTAAAAAGTGTTTATCTCCTAAATTATTAAAAATAACTGAACCACCATCGAAAATTAAGTCGGTATGTGCGCCTACTTGATTTACATAAATAATAGGGCATTCTAAAAAATGGTGTGCACGAGTGAGCACATCATAACGATAGGAATGTTGAAATATAGAATAGGGCGAAGCGGCGATGTTTACCATTAAGTCAACGTTTAGTGCTTTGTTGGTTTGTAAAATATTGTATTGATATTTAGGTTTACCAGGCGAAGGTTGAGTGTCGGTTTCTGTAGTCCATAAATCTTCGCATATAGTGATAGCGATGTTTTTGTTTTTTAAGTTAAAAAACAAAGGTTTATAGGCTGGTTCAAAATATCGAGCTTCGTCGAAAACATCGTAGGTTGGTAATAACGCTTTATGATAAGTATATGCAATTTTGCCATTTTGCAATACAAATGCAGCATTGAAAAGATTTTTGCCGTCGCCGTGATTTGTTTCAATGCCACCTACAATAGCTGTTATGTTTTGGCAATGTTGAGCAATGGCTTCGATAGCGTCTATAGATTTCTGAACAAACGATGAATTGAATAATAAATCGTAAGGAGGATAACCACATATAGCCAACTCCGAAAAAACAACTAAGTCTGAATTTTCAGACTTAGCTTGTTCGATATGCTCAATAATTTTTTGAGCATTCCCTTCAATATCGCCAACAATATAATTAAGTTGGCAAAGTGTAATTTTCATTGTTTAGAATACAATTCCAGCTCTAATTTCTAAAACATTAAGAATATTTTTATAATCTTTGTTTTTATAGTTTTCAATTTTTTCGATATCGGACAAACCATTTTTAAAAACGGCTTCGAATAAGAGTTTAGTATCGCCTTTTAAAGCATAAGTAATACCACCTCCAATGTGATAGGCAAATGAAACAGCACGAATTTCGTTTTTAATGTCATCGTTAGAATCTACGGTTACATCAGCACGCGATTTATAACGAATGAAAGGGCTTACGCCAAATTTAAGAAAATATGAAATGTAACCAATTTCTTTAGTTTTGCCTTTGATAGAAATAGGCAATTCAATATATTGTAATTTGTATTTTAATACTGTATTGGCAGGTAATTTAATGTAAGTAGAATCTACGGTTTCGATTTTGGGGATAGAATCTAAATATTTTAAGCTTCCACCAACATTTGAAAAACCTAGTCCGATATTTAATGAGAACGCTTTAGTAAGGGCAATATCACTTGTTAAGCCAAATCCGAAGCTCATTCTCCCTTTTTCTTTTTGAACTTGTTTATTGTCGGGTTTAAACCAACTAATTTCAGGAGAAATATAGATGCCACCACTAAATTTTTCTTGTGACCAAGAAATACTTGTAAAAAATGCGAATACTAAAAAAAAGCTTAGTTTTTTCATAACTTTGTCATTTAATATTTTTACAAAAGTACATTTTTTTTGTTTTATGATAAATGTTTTAAGATTTTTTTGTTTTTTTATTATAAACATTTGCTTATCAATATCTTGTAATAATCGAAGTCGTCAAAATGAAAATTATTCTGATACATTATACATATTACATGCTGGTAGTTTTTCTGTTCCCTTGCAATGGATAAAAGATTCTTTTCAAAATCATTATCCTTATATAAAAATATGTGCCGAAGCTTGCGGAAGCAAGCAATGTATTCGTAATATAATTGATTTACAAAGAAAATGTGATGTTTTTATATCGGCCGATAAAAAATTAATTGATTCTATGCTTGTGCCTCACTATGCCGATAGTTCTTATTTTTTAATGTCGAACGAAATGGTTATTGCATATAACAATCAGTCGAAATATGCTCAAAACATTACTAAAAAAAATTGGTATCAGATTTTGTCAAAAGATGATGTATGCCTAACTTTTTCTGATCCATCTTCTGACCCTTGTGGTGCAAGAGTTTTGTCGGTAATTACATTATCTATTGATTATTATAAAGAGCCTATGTTATATAAAAAGATATTAGGTAAAGATAATATTATTATTCGGTCAAAGGAAGTTGATGTTTTAACATTATTGGATCTTAACGAAGCAGATTATACTATTATATATAAATCGGTTGCTATTCAGCACCAATTAAATTATATATCGTTGCCCGATTCCATTAATTTGTCGAATTTTAAATTAGCAGATTGGTATAAACAGCATTTTATTCAATATAAACAGTCAGATGGAACCATAAAAAGAGAGAGGATTGAGCCCATAGAATATGGTTATACTAATTTAAAAACATCAAAACATAGCGAAAGCGTAAAAAAGTTTTTACGCTTTATGCGTTCTACTCCAGTAAAATCAATTTTAGAAAAAACGGGTCATAAGTTATGATAATACAGAAAAATAATGAAAGCAAGCATTGTTCTTTTATGCAGCGTGCCATTGATATTGCTTCGTTAGGATTGGGTCATGTATCACCCAATCCGTTAGTGGGATGCGTTATCGTTCATAACGGAAAAATAATTGGCGAGGGGTATCATTATTGTTTTGGCGGAGCCCATGCCGAAATCGTTGCATTAAATTCTGTTAAAAATAAAGAGTTGTTGAAAAACGCAACTATGTATGTTACGTTAGAGCCTTGTTCGCATTATGGTAAAACGCCTCCTTGTGCAGAAACAATAATAAGTGTAGGTATTCCACATGTAGTAATTTCGTGTTTAGATCCCAATCCCTTAGTTTCTGGCAATGGAATAAAGAAAATGATTGAGTCGGGTATAAAAGTTGAAACAGGAGTTTTGGCAGAAGAATACCGTTTTGTAAATCGTCGCTTTTTTACTTTTTTCGAAAAAAAGCGTCCTTACATAATATTAAAGTGGGCACAAACAAAAGATGGTTTTATTGATTATGAACGCAATTGCGATATTCCTGAAATTCATTGGATAAGTAGTACATTTAATAAAACTTTAGTTCATAAATGGCGTAGCGAAGAAATGGCTATTTTAATTGGATCAAATACTGTTTTAAACGATAATCCTCAGCTTACAAACAGACTTTGGGCAGGAAAAAATCCTGTTCGTATTGTTTTTATGTTTGGGAAAAAGTTGCCACTTTCTGCAAAAGTATTTAGCGACGAAGCAAAAACAATTGTATTTACCGATATAATTACCGATTGTCCAAATGAAAAAGTGGAAGTCATTAAACTTAATACCGAAAAACCTTTTATTGAGCAAGTAATAAGTCATTTATATCAAATGAATATTTTATCAGTTTTAGTGGAAGGTGGACTTCATACATTACAATCTTTTATTGACAGTAACTATTGGGATGAAGCACGTGTAATTACAGGTAATAGTTTCTTTTATAAAGGCATTAAAGCACCTGCGATAAATAGAAATGTTAAATATGCCGAAATCATAGGAGAAAATGTATTAAACGTATATTATAATTGGTAAAGCTATTAATTTTCGTAAAACTAACATGAAGTTATAATTAATTAGACCTATAAAAATTGGTTATTGTTTAGAAATCAATTATTAAAAGCTGTTGATAAAAAACATCTTTACGAATAAATAAATAACGTATATTTGTCCGTTAATTTTAAACACAATTAATTATGTCATTACGTAGTAAAACATTAGAGCTCATTCGTAAGAGAGAACAATACCTTCAAGGAGGAGGTGAAAAAGCCATAGAAAAACAAATTTCTATGGGAAAACTTACTGCACGTGAGCGTATATTATCTATTTTAGATAAAGACTCGTTTCAAGAATATGATTTATTTGTAGAGCACGAAGCTCGCGATTTTGATATGAGCAGTAAAGTGTTATATGGCGATGGAGTTATTACAGGTACAGGAACAATTTTTGGTTCTCCTGTATGTATTTTTGCTCAGGACTTTACTGTTGCAGGAGGTTCGCTGGGTTTGATGCATGCTCGTAAAATTACCAAAATTATGGATCATGCGCTAAAGCTTCGTATTCCACTTATTGGAATCAACGATAGTGGTGGTGCACGTATTCAAGAAGGTGTTAACTCTTTGGCTGGCTATGGCGAAATTTTTTTCCGTAATACTTTAGCTTCGGGTGTTATTCCTCAAATTTCGGTAATACTTGGTCCTTGTGCGGGTGGTGCTGTTTATTCTCCTGCACTTACCGACTTTGTTTTTGTAGTTGACAATATTTCAAAATTGTTTATTACGGGGCCTGAAGTTATTAAAACCGTTTTAGGCGAAGAAATAAGCATGGAAGACCTCGGTGGTGCACGAGTTCATGCTGAACTTACAGGGAATGCACATTTCTTTGCTACCAGCGAACAAGAATGTTTTGAACAAATTAAAAAACTTATAACGTTTATTCCATGGAACAATAGCCGGAGAGCATTACCATTTAAACCAAAAGAACCTCATAAAGATTTTAATGTCGAAAAAATTGTACCTGGCGATCCTAAATTACCCTACGATGTTCGCGACGTTATTCGAGCTGTAGTTGACGATAGCGATTTCTTTGAAGTACAGGAGTTTTGGGCTCAAAATATCGTAATTGGCTTTGCTCGAATTAATGGCGAAACCGTGGGTTTAGTGGCCAATCAGCCATTATTCCTTGCTGGTGTATTAGATGTAGATTCGTCCGATAAAGCAGCTCGTTTTATACGTTTCTGCGATGCTTTCAATATTCCTATTATTACTTTTGTAGATTTACCTGGTTATTTGCCTGGTGTAGATCAAGAACATGCTGGTGTAATTCGCCATGGAGCAAAATTACTTTATGCATATAGCGAAGCAACTGTTCCGAAAATTACCGTAATCTTAAGAAAAGCGTATGGTGGAGGTTATATCGCTATGGGCTCACGTCATTTGCGTGCAGATTTTGTTTTTGCATGGCCAAGTGCAGAAATTGCTGTTATGGGTCCTGAAGGTGCTGCAAATATTATTTTCCGCAAGGAAATTATGGAGGCCCCCGATCCAGATGCTATGCGTAAACAAAAAGTAAAAGAATACAAAGAAAAATTCGCCAATCCTTATGTAGCTGCAGCAAAAGGTTATGTGGATGCAGTTATTGAACCAAAAGAAACCCGTAAGTTATTAGTACATGCTATCGAAGTTTCACGCGAAAAAGTGAATACTAACCCATCTAAAAAACACGGAATTCCTCCATTTTAAAATTTAAAAATGACTACTATGGCTAAAAAAGAAATAAAAACAGAAACCAAGGTTGACGATCCAGTAAAAACTATCGTTATTGACGATGGCAAATATAAAACCTTGTTAAATAAAAAATACCTGAAACGTAAGCCCTATAAAGCTATCGATCCTTCTTTAATAACGGCTATTATCCCTGGTGTTGTCGGAAAAATATTCGTTACAGAAGGTGATAAAGTTAATGAAGGCGATAAGCTAATAATTCTCGAGGCCATGAAAATGAAGAATATTATCACTGTTCCATATTCGGGTTATATTAAGAAAATAAATGTAAAAGAGGGAGACTGTATACCCAAAGGACATATTATAGCCGAATTGGATATTAAGGTTCACTCTAAAGAATAAATAATACTTACAAAATAGTTATAAAAGGCTTTTCAATACAAAAAGAGAAGCCTTTTTGTTTTATTATATGTAGTTTATTTTTAATTATATTATTCTGATGTTTTTCGATATCTGAACACCGCTAGTGTCATAGCAGCCACTGCTAAAACAGAAATTGAAATAAAATGTGGCAAAATATCGACAAACTCGCTCCCTTTTAGAAGAATCATTCGCATTACAGAAACATAATAAGCTAACGGGTTTATTTTATTGATGTATTGAATCCAATGAGGCATGCTTTCGAGGCTGGTAAATAAACCGCTTAAAAGTATAAATACCATAAGAAAGAAAAACGAAACCAAAGTAGCCTGTTGCTGATTATCTACAACCGTAGAAACAAATAAACCCATCGAAAGCAAAACGATTAGATACATACCCGAAAAAGCAAAGAGTAAAGGTAAGCTGCCGGCTAAAGGAATATCATATACCAATTTACCAATAGAAAGCCCTAATACAAGTTCGAATAAAGCTAAAATCCAAAATGGAAGTAGTTTCCCGACAATAAACTGATACTTTTTTATCGGCGTAACATTTAACTGTTCTATAGTACCAACCTCTTTTTCTCGTACAATGTTCAATGCACCAAGCAAAAAACTGATAAGCGTTACCAGCATTACCAGTACACCGGGAACCATATATTTCTTGTAATTAAAATCTGCATTGTACCAATATCGTGGTAAAATATTTATTGTCTGATTGGGAACAGGAGAGATTTGTTTTACAAAAAAATCTTCTTGCATAAGCGATAGAAATATTTGCTGTACATAAGAGTACGAAATAGTAGCATTTACGGAGTTTATAGCATTTATTAATACTTGAATTTTGAGTGGATATGAATTTGTTTTTAGTTTTTTTTCAAAATCTTTCGGAATTACTACAATCGCGGTAGTTTTATTTTCGTCAATAGCTTTTATTCCTTCGTTGACTGATGGATAATTATCTCCAACAATAAAATAATGGGTTCCTCTTATTTTTGTAATGAAACGTTGCGAAAACGAGCTATGATCGTAATCAACAAAAGCAATACGTATGTTTTTCATTTCGTAGGTAGCAGCATTCACTAAAATGAGTAATTGGATAATAGGAATAATAAAGAGTATGGGGAACATCATCCGATTGCGGAAAATCTGTATAAATTCTTTTTGCACTATAAAGAAAATCACTCGCATTACATTAAACGGGATTTATATTTTTTAATACTCAAGAGAATAAAGAACATTAACATGCCAGTGATGATTACAAAATCTTGCCAAAGTTCGGCAATGCCATTCCCTTTCAGCATAATACCCCTTAAGGCATCTATAAAGTAACGCGGAGGCATAATAGAAGAAAATATCTGCAACCATTGTGGCATATTTTCTATGGGAAAAATAAAACCCGAAAGCAAAATAGTTGGTAGCATTAAAGCTACCAGCGAAATCATCATCGCTATTTGTTGATTGGAAACCGATACCGAAATAAAAATACCAATGGTTAACGCTAATATAATGTATAGTAACGAAATAAAATATAAAGTAGCAATGCTTCCTGCAACGGGAACTTGAAACAGTAAATGACCTAAAAGAAAAATGAAACTGATATTAAAGACAGATAATATAAAATACGGGATTACCTTTCCGAGAATAATTGTAATAGGTTTTAGTGGTGTTACAAGCAATAACTCCATGGAGCCAAATTCTTTTTCTCTGACAATACTTACCGATGTAAGCATAACGGAAATAAGTGTGAGAATCAATGCAATAATTCCGGGTACAAACATCCACGAGGCTTGTAGTGTTGGATTGTAAAGCATTTTTACTTCTGCTGTTAAAGCTAAGATTTGTTTGGGTTGTTTATTGATTTCGGTAACGAACGAATTGATCATGGCAGTAGAATAATTAACCGCCATATTAGCTGTATTTGGTTCGGTTGCGTCGGCAATGATTTGAATATCTGCATTCCCTTCACGAATAATTTTTTTAGAAAATTGCGGTTCAATAATGATAACCTCTTTAACAATACCTTTTTTAAATAAAGACGCAACCTCTATGTCATTATCCAGTATAGCGTTTACTTTAAAAAAATCAGAGTAAGCGAGCTTTGATATAAGCTTTCGGCTTAGTTCATCGTTCGATTTATCTAATATGCCAACAGAAATATACTTTAAATCGTTTGATATTGCATATCCAAAAACAATAAGCTGAATGGCAGGAATGGCAAACAGTACAAGCAAAGTTCTCCAGTCGCGGAAAATATGTAGAAATTCTTTCTTTATAAATGCTTTCAACTTGCCCATATTATCTTCTTACTATTTTTACAAATAAATCGTTAATGGTTTCAACGTTATATTCTTTTTTTAGCTCTTGTGGCGACCCCATAGCTTTTATTTGTCCTTCGTTCATAATACATACGCGTTGGCAATATTCGGCTTCGTCCATGTAATGCGTTGTAACGATAATAGTAGTTCCATTAGCCGAAGTTTGGTAAATACTGTCCCAAAAATCACGACGCACTTTGGGATCGACACCACCGGTGGGCTCGTCGAGAAATATGATCGAAGGTTGGTGAATGTTAGCGACTACAAATGCAATTTTTTGTTTCCAACCTAGTGGAATGGACGATACTCGTTTATTCATAAGTCCTTTAAGGTTAAAGTTGGCTTCTGCCCATTCTGCTCTCGATTTTATTGCTTTGTAGTTTAGTCCGTATATGCCTCCGAAAAAACGAATATTTTCGTATATGCTTAGCTCTTCGTATAACGAAAATTTTTGACTCATATAACCAATACTTTTGCGGATTTTTTCGGTTTCGGTATAAATGTCGTATCCATTTATAGTTAATTCGCCCGAAGTTGGTTTTAATAAGCCAATCATCATTTTAATTGCTGTCGTTTTGCCGGCTCCATTGGCTCCAAGTAAACCAAAAATTTCACCACGTTTTACCTCAAATGTTAAATGATTGTTGGCAATAAACGAACCAAATTTTTTTACCAAATCTTTGGCTTTGATAATATGTTGATTTTCGTTTGTCATTTTTCTTGCGAAAGCCACAAAAAACAATCTTCGATGGTGGGTTTTATAGGATTTATTTCTACTTTATCAAAATGCTTAATGAGTTCAAGTATTTCTTTTTGCGAATGATGGCTTGAGCAATGTAAGGTTGTTCCAAAACGAGTTATGATAGCATTGGGCAGGTGATCATTTAGAAAAGACTTAAGTTTGAAAAGGTTTTCGGCTTTGACTTCAAAAATATTTAAAGGATAATTTTTTAAAACTTCCTCTGGCTTTGAGACCGATAAAATATGTCCGTCTTTAATAAATGCAAGTCGATCGCATTGAATTGCTTCATCCATATAAGGTGTTGATACAAAAACAGTAATTCCTGCTTTTTTGTAATTTTTGAGCATTTCCCAAAATTCGACACGTGAAACGGCATCAACGCCGGTAGTTGGTTCGTCTAGAAACAATATTTCGGGTTTATGAATAAGGGCACACGAAAGAGCTAATTTTTGCTTCATCCCGCCTGATAATTGCCCAGCTTTTCGCTTTTTAAAGGGTTCTATTTGTTTATATATGGGTTCTATGAGTGCATAATTATCTTTAATGGTTGTTCCAAAAATTTCTGCATAAAACCTTAAATTTTCTTCAACAGTTAAATCCATATATAGCGAGAAACGTTGGGGCATATAACCCACTATTTTTCTTATTTCTTTGTATTGTTTAACAACATGTTGGTTCATGATAAAAGCATCGCCCTTGTCAGCAAGGATTAGTGTGGTGAGTATTCGCATAAGCGATGTTTTACCAGCTCCATCGGGACCTATTAAGCCAAATATTTCACCTTGATTGACCGTTAAATTAATGTTATGCAAAGCCTTTACTTCGCCGTATGATTTTGATACACTATTTACGCTAATTGCTTGCATTTTTATTTAAAACGAACATCAGCCAACATGCCGATTTTTAGAAAACCATCGTTTTTAACTACTACTTTGGCAGCATATACAAGATTTTTTCGTTCATCCCGATTTTGAATAATTTTTGGTGAAAATTCAGACTGTGAAGAAATCCACGAAATTGTACCCGAATATTCTTTTAGTTGATTGCCATTGTCGACAAAGACTTTTATTTGTTGGCCTAATTTTACTTGACTTAGCTGCTCCTCATCAAGATATATTCTTAAAGTTAAATAATCGAGGTTTGCTACTTTTATCAATACTTTGGGAGGGGTAACAAATTCCGACTTCTCTGCATATTTTTCTAAAACGGTTCCATTGATAGGCATTTTGATGTAACATTTCGATAATTGGTCTTCTATTTGCTTTATTTGAAAAGACATAGATTCTAATTCGCTTGAAATAGGCAGGTTTTGTGTTTTAATGTTTTCAATTTGTTTGTTTAACACTTCGATGTTGTTTGTAATATCGTCTAATTGTTTTTGTGTTGCAGCATTTTCTTTTACTAATTTAGCAAATCGTTCTTTGTCTTTTTCTAAATTCTTTTTTTGCTGTTCCAATACTTCTATTTGTGTTGTAATAGCCGAATATTTTGACGAAATAGTTTTGTACTGAGCTTTTAGTTGTTCTTTTTTTAAATACAACGAATTGGTATCAATAAATCCTAAAGTGGTAGCCGAATCATATTTTTTACTTTCTTCTACATTCCATTGTATAAGAGTTCCCTGTGCCTGAGCAGATACCATTATTTCGGTTGCTTCAAACTGCCCATAAGCATCGGGAGCGTTATTGTTGCTCGTGCATGCAATTAATGTTACAACGATGCTAAAGCTGATGAATTTTATTTTGTTCATAAGTATCTATTTTATTCCGGTTAATATTTTGTAAGATTGAATATAATATTGTTTTTCAATTTTATGTCTCTCTAAATCAATTAGGGCTTGAGTTTTAGCATTTAAATCGTTTAGATAGTCTGTTGTCTTGGCTGTTCCGTTTAATAGTTTTGCGTTGGTTGATTTTAATATATTATTGCGAAGGTCAATTATTTGAAGGTCCTTTTCAATCCATTGTTCCACTTTTTGAATGGACGAAAGAATTTCATTTGCTTGTATTTGGATATTTTGCTTAAATAATTCTCGCTCGTTATCGATAGAATTTTTAGTTAATTGTGCAATTTTTTTCTCTTTTGAACTTTTGCCCCAATCGTAAACATTGAAAACCATCTTGGCGCCTAATAAATAAAATGTGTTGAATTCGTTGGAAAGCATATTTAATCCGGGTTTCCCATAGCCAGCTTGACCGAAGGCGAATAATTGTGGTAGTCTCGATTTAGATGCCAATTCAGCATTTATAAAAGCTAATTGTGCTCGTTTTTCGTAAATTGTTAGTTCTTGTCTTTTGATAGTGTCATTGGGAGTTAAATTTTCGTATTCATAAGCTAATTTTTTGTTGTTGATTTTTTGAGCAGTAAGCAATTCAATATTAGAAACAATGCTTTGACAAGCTGAATTAAGAGCGTCAATTTGTTGTTCTATCTTTAAAATCTCGACTTTTAAAACATCTAAATCCGTTGTAGTAGCAATACCGCTGTTTATCATTTGCTCTATTTCATATTGCTTTTTTGATAGTGTATTTTTTTGTTCCTCAAGTTGCTCTTTTATTTTATTGTTCATGAGATACAAATACACCCATTTATTAAGCATGTCTTTTAAGTTGGTTAAATTTACTTTGGATTGTACGGCTTCTAATTCCGAAGATAAAACATCACGCTTGTTCTTTAATTTTGTCATGGAGCCATCATAAATCATTTGATTCGCTTCTAAAGCAATTTTGTATTGATCTTTGTCTAAGGTTGGAATTGTAACATGAGGAATGGAAATGGGCAATTGTGTTACTTCGCTTTGATAGCTTGCTTGTGTAACTATGTTTAATTGCGGTAAATAGGATGTCCGGTTGATTTTGTTTTTCAGTTTATACACAGAATCGGCGTTTAGAGCATTATCATTGAGTTTATAATTTTGCTCAAGGTTTTGCAAAAGCTGATTAAATAACAGGGTGTCGCTTTGCGAAAAAATATTTGTAATGGAGCTAATGAAAATAAAAATAACGATTAAATGTTTAGCTTTCATAATTTTATAGCTTTCATAATAAATTTGTAAACCATTGTTTTTCGTTCATTTATAAATTTTTGGTATTCTTCTTCGTTTTGATTAAAAAGCAAAGAAGTAATAATGGGTTTAGCCGCAATGGGGAAAATGCACATGGCTAATGTGTTTATAATGAGATGTTCTGGAGGATAATATTCGCCTCCTGCTTCTTTTATTTCTTTTTCGAAAATAGATAAAATTAATTTTGGATTGATACCCATCGATTTAATAATAGAAACCAGGTTTTCGGGACGTCTTGACAATTCGTGCAAAATAAAAACAGGTATGTGTGGATGTTGGGTCAACATGTTGATATAGTTTTCAACAAAAAGTTTTAGTTTAATGGGGAAAGGTTCGTTTGAAGTCATTGATAGCATGACATTGGGAATGAAGTCTTTTAGTGCTTGTGTAAAAATGGCTTGAAACAGAAATTCTTTTTTGCGAAAGTAATAATGGAGTAAGGCTTTATTGATTCCTGCTTCGTTGGCAATATCTTGCATGCTTGCTCCATCGAATCCTTTTTCAATAAAAATCTTTTTGGCAGCATCCAAAATTCTTATTTCCATGTCAGATAATGAGTGAGTTAAGATATTGTCCATATGGTTTAATCAAATAGTTTAACCGATTGGACAAAAGTAGAATAAATTTTTTAAATAAAAAAAATAATTCATCATTTTTTTGTCAACTTTTGCAGAATTAATTTTTTCCTACTTTTGTGCAAAATTTTTTTTATGGACGAACTTATTAAATACGGATTATTGGCTTTTACTTCGTTTTTCACACTCATCAATCCACTTGGTACGATGCCTATTTTTATGACTATGACTTCTACGCTTGATCAGAAAAAGAAAATAAAAACAGCACAAAAGGCAAGTTTTGTCGCATTGATTACTATTTTGTTTTTTGCATTTACAGGGCAATTGCTCTTTAAGTTTTTTGGAGTATCGGTTAACAGTTTTAGAATGGTGGGCGGAATTATTTTCTTTTTAATGGGAATGGATATGCTTCAAGCTCGCTTGGTAAAAGTTAAAGTGAAAGAATCTGAGGTGAATTCGTATGTAAATGATATATCGATTACGCCCTTAGCCATTCCTATGATTTGTGGACCGGGATCTATTACAAATGCGATTGTTTTAATGGAAGATGCAACGACATTAAGTCATAAACTTGTATTAATTTCTGTAATTGTATTGGTAATGCTTTTGACATACATTATTTTATATAGCTCTACAAGAATTTCAAAATTTCTTGGCGAGACCGGTAATAATGTGCTTATGCGATTGATGGGATTAATTGTGATGGTGATTGCTGTTGAGTTTTTCTTTTCGGGACTAACTCCGGTTTTAGAAAATATTTTTCATTAAAATATTTCTGTTTTTATAGTTGAGCTTTTAGCACTAAACATTGCTATTGCATTATTCGTCATTGAATGAAAGTAAGTAGTTGGAACTTTACGATTCAATAAGTTGCTTAAGCCGTTCTATTTGGGTTTGTTTGTTAACTTCTCTTAAACGGTTTGCGGTTTCGGTAAAATACTGATGAGCCGATAAGAACTTGATTTGTAGCTTATTCCATTCGTCAATAGAACCAATCAGTTTTTGTTCGTGCAATTCTTTATATAAAGTATTAGAAACCGGAACAAAATCGCTACGTCCTAAATAGTCTAAATCGGCATCGCAAATAATTTTTTCAAGCAAAGTTTTGGGTTTGGGTGGCAGTTCGGTTGCTTTTATGATATTGCAGATAATATCAATTTGTTCGGGAGTATAAGCATAGCGGGGCAAAATTTCCTGAGCTATTTGTGCGCTAATAAGTTCGTGTCCCTTCGATTGCACTGTTTGACCTGAATCATGGAACAACGCAGCCGTTTTTAGCAGAAGCATTTCTTCTTCGCTAATTTTTTCGCCTCGTCCAATGATTTCAGCTTGTATTACAACATCCATCGTGTGTTTGAGGTTATGATAATAGAGATATTTAGGAAGTTCACGCTCCAGTTTATCGAGCATAAATTCTTCGAGGTCATCGTAACGTATGAGTTGAAGTTTGGTATTAAAATTCTGATTGGGTATTAAGCCCTTTTTGTCGGCAGCATATTCGGGCAAGTAACCTTTAACTTCATAAAGATTCATATCGCCGACATATTTTACTGGCATTTTACCTAAATAGCGACAACGAAAATAAGCTGAAACCAGCTCTCGTGTTTGTTCGGATATGATAATTTTGCCATTTTCTGCAGCAGCTTCAATTCTACTGGCAATATTAACGGTTTCACCTTTTACTTCGTACGATTCTTTCTTTTTTCCTGAAACCGATACAGCCACGGGTCCTGAGTGAATGCCCATGTTAATTTCCCAAATTCGTTTACCATTGCCAAATAATTCTTCCTGAAAATGATCAAATGCTTGTTGTATTTCCATGGCTGCTAATACCATTTCGATAGGATTGGTGCGGTTTTTCTTAGGAATGCCTCCAACTAACATAATGGTATCGCCAATGGAAGATACTTTTTCAATATTGTAACGCTTAATGATTTCACCCATGATAAGGAAGAACCGGTCTAATTCGTCAATCAATTTTTGAGGGTCTGCTTCGTCAGATAGTTTTGTAAAACCACGAATATCGGCAAAAAGAACGGTGGCCATTTTAAAACGCATGCTTTTTTTGTCGGCCGATTCGTGTTGAATACGTATGCGTAGTCGTTCTAATTCATCGTTTAATAGATTGTTTTGCTCAATAAGTTCTTTGTTACGTTGCAAAAGCTCACGATTTTGCTTCTTTAATTCCTCTAACTGTTTTAAAAGTTCATCGGGCGTGTGTTCCATAATATTAGTATGTTTTAGTCATGCTTGAAGGAATAGCAATGATAAAATTAGCTTTGCCGGATAGTTCTTCTTTAGCAGGTTTAGAAATGTCGTCGGCTTCGATGGAGCTAATGGTAACAATTTTAAGATCGCTACGTTTTTGTTTTAAATACCAAACAATACCTTCGAAATTATCGCTATGATAAGCTCCGTTGAAATGATAAAACAACCATTTATTGGGTAAGTATTTTAAGATAAAATGAGCCATTGTTGCGTCTTTTATAGCTTGGGCTTTAGGTAAATTAGGATTAGCGTGCATTTTGCCCATTCCTCCCATGGACATCATATTTTTGTAACAACCTAAGTTTTCGTCGTACTTGATTGGTAAGGGAGCGATGTATTTTTTGGCTTCATCTGAGAGACTATCTAAGCTTTCAAATCCTCCTCGTGCAACTTTGGCAGCGTAACGACGAGGAATATTGGTAGCAATGAGTGAAATGCCGTTTTGATAGCATAAATCGACAATAGGTTTGTAATCGGTACTGTAGTTAGGCCATAGTCGCACATTTTCTTCCCATTTTGACATTGGAATAAGGTGTTGGAACAATTCGTTGATAACAAGTTGGTTGTCGGCTTCGAACATTTCTGCACCCACAACAACTTTTTTATCGCGAGCTTTGAGCAAATCATTTAATAGTTCATATTCTAACCAATGACAAATAGTATTGTTGTGTAATTCGCCAAAAAGAACAATATCGGCTTGTTGGCATGCTTGTACCATTTGGTGGTAAGTAATTTCGTTACCGGTAGTATCGTAAATGATATAAGCCGATTTTGACTGCGAAAATAAATGAAACGACAATAATTCAAATAAAAATAAAAGAATAACCTGTTTCAACATAATTTAAAATTTAACGTTAATATTGTGTGAAAAATCTTTGCTAATTTAGCATAAATTTATGAGGCAAACGCTGATTATATTATTTTTTTTTCTTGTTTGTGATATAACATATTCACAATCAGCATTGTCGCTCGAGGCTCATACCATTGGTGGTCATTTTTTTGGCAACCCTAATTTGCATTATTATGAAAATAATCTCGATTCGTTGGGATATTTTTGCACCGAACCGGGTTTAATGCTTTCGTATGAGTTTTATATTAAAGACAATTGGCTATCGTTACAATTATCAACTTCAATTTTTGCTGATGCTGCTGGTTTAACAGCTGGTTTTACCAAGTTTTCGATGCGTTATATGTTTTTTCATAAATACCGCAATCAACTTTATATTGACATTGCACCTGCGCTAACGTATAGGTGTTCTTGGAATGTTCTAGGACCCTTGTATGTGCCCGAAGTAAAATACAATAGAAACGGAAAAATTGAATATAGACCAACGTTAATGGCAAAGTTAGAATATGATATCTTTATAGGAAATCGTAACGATATAAACATGAGCATTCTTTATGGCAATTCATATAAAACATTCTCGTTTATGCTGGGTTTTAGGCATTGGCTAAATACCAATGTGCGTTTTACCAAAGATTGTAATTGCAATCATTTCAAAAAGAAAGGTTTTTTTAAACGATTGTTTCGACGTTAAAAAGATATAAAAACAAAAAAAGGCAGAAATTTTCTGCCTTTTTTTGTTTAGTGGGGTGGAAGACCGGGCTCGAACCGGCGACCTCTAGAGCCACAATCTAGCGCTCTAACCAAACTGAGCTACATCCACCATTTGAGGCTGCAAATATATATAAAATTTTATTTACAGCAAAAATCAACACGAACTTTTTAATCGTTTTAATTTTTCTTCTTTTTTTAGTGTTTTAAGTGTGTGTTTACGTTCTTCGGCAACCCAGCCTAAAAGCGTGATAGTTATATGTATAAAACTAGCAACTCCAGCTACAGCCAATATATAGGCTAAAAATTTTCCTAAATCGTGATATAAATAAAGCGAAGTTATGAATAACGACATCCATACGCCAGCACACCAGGGACATGTTAAAAAATAACGAGAACTAACAATCCATCCTTTTTCTGAAGTAGAATTCACAATCTTATCGCGGACAAAATTTAAAACTTTGTCATAAATAAGTAAGCGTGTTAGTCGATACGATGCCAACGAGATGATAATAAAGTCAAATACACCTAATTGTGTAACAAAGTTTTGATGTTGCCATAAAAAATAACCTAAAAAAGATGTCAACGTCAAAAAAATTATAGTATATATAAAGTTCCAAAAGTATTCTGATTTCATAATGCAATTTTTTTCGAAAATACATTTTTTTATCTTAATAAAAAATGAAAGAAAATTTTTTGTCAGGCAACTTTTTAATTTATATCTTTGACTTATTAAAAAATATATAATGTATATGAAAACTGTTTTTTCAATTTTTATTTTATTGTTAATGGCTAATATTGCCACGGCTCAAAATGCTTTGTTGAAAGCAGAAATGATAAAAATGGATAATCAATATTTAAAAACGCTTCCCGATGGGAAAGTAGAATGTGCTTTCTATTTACATGGAATACAAAGCAATACTCAAGCCGCTAACTTAGAAAAGTATATCCGTGGGTACAGAGGAGTAGAAGAATTTAATTTAATTTTCGATAACGCAAAAAATGCCTACAAAGCTCAAGGTACTTTTTATAATCAAGCTAACTGGAATTATTTCAAATACTTGTTCAAGCTTATTAAAGTGGAACAAGTGAACATTGATAATCAATGGAAAAACTTAGAACAAATCAATAATTTATAATTATGAGAACAAAAATAGCATTATTGATATTTGGATTTTTTCCCGCTGTGCTTTGGGCACAGTTACAAGTAAATGGAAGCATGACACCTGCCCAGTTAGTTCAAAATATTTTAGTAGGAGGAGGAGTCAATGTCTCTAATATTACTTATACAGGACCTAATGGAGCTATTGGTTCTTTCACTAATGGACAAACAACAAATTTAGGGCTGCAAAGTGGTATTTTGCTTTCTACGGGTGGAATAACCAATGTTCCTAATCCAGGTTCATATTTTTTGAGCAATAGCTTAGGGGGTAATGGAGATGCCCAGTTAGAACAACTTTCGGGCGGATATACCTCGTATGATGCAGTAGTTTTGGAGTTCGATTTTGTACCTCAATCAACACCGGTTCAATTTCGTTATGTTTTTGGTAGTGAAGAATACCCTGAATATGTTTGTTCGCAATTTAACGATGCATTTGGCTTCTTTGTTTCAGGGCAAAATCCACAAGGAGGAAATTACAATAACCAAAATATTGCATTGATACCCAATACAACGATCCCCGTTACAATTAATTCAGTTAATAGTGGACAAGTAGGTAGTTATGGAAGTTCATCTAATTGTACATCGCTTTCATACTCATCATATTATGTAAATAATACAAATGGAACAACCATTTGTTTCGATGGTTTTACTACGGTACTAACAGCTCGTTTAGATGTAGTTCCATGTCAACCTTATCACATCAAAATTGCTGTTTCGGATATTGGTGATGGTATTTACGATTCCGGTGTATTTTTGGAAGCTAATAGTTTTCAGTCAGACGCTATCAATGTTGCATCTTATTATACCAATCCGGCACTTGGTTTGCATGCTATTGAAAGTTGTTCAAACTCAATAGTTTCGTTTACTTTAAATCATCCTGCTACTCAACCTGTTACGGTTAATTACACCATTGGTGGTACAGCTACGAATGGTGTAGATTATACTACTATTCCCAGTTCTTTGACAATTCCTGTAGGCTCAGATTCTGTAGGTTTAATTATACACCCTATAATGGATGGACAAGCTGAAGGGAATGAAACGGTTACATTTATTGTACAAACATCGCCTTGTGCAACCGATACGATTGTTGTTACAATTGTAGATAACAGCCCGTTACAAGCAACTGTAAGTAACGATATTACCATTTGCGATGGTCAACAGCCTGTTGCGTTCAATGTTACCGGCTCCGGCGGGGTTTCACCATTGACCTATAATTGGAGTGGGGGCTTAGGCACAAGTCCAAATGTTTCGATTAGTCCACCTGTCGGCTCCTATAATTATACGGTTACTGTTACGGATGCTTGTGGAGCAACAGCTACCGATGGTATTCAAGTGGTGGTAAATCCCAAACCTACATCCGATTTTACTGCCGTAACACCAATTTGTGCTGGCACGCCGAGCGATGTGGTTTATACAGGTACTGGCGGAAGTACATTTGTTTGGAACTTTGGAAGTGCTACTATATTGAGTGGTACCCCGCCTAGCCCAGGTCCTTATCAAGTTACGTGGAATACAGCAGGGACTTATGCTATTGCACTTCAAGTTCAAAATACGTATGGTTGTTGGAGCGACCCCGATACACAATATGTAATGGTTTTAGCTGCTGGAACGCCTAATTGCTGTACATTTCCAACTCCATTTGCCGGTAACGATAGAAATGTTTGTGGGCTTACAACACAAATGATGGCCGATCCACCTGACAATCCAAGTTATGTTGGTCAGTGGACACAAATAAATGGCCCTGGTATCTCAACCTTTGGAATGCCAAGTGCATTCAATAGCTCCGTAACCGTTACGCAAGCAGGAACTTATACGTATGAATGGAAAGAAATAAATGGTCCTTGCGATTCGACCGATTATGTTCAGATTACTTTTATTGCTATGCCTGTACCCAATGCTGGTCCCGATACTTCGGTATGTGGTTTACAATATACCATGCAGGCAGTGTTAAGTACTCCCGGCACTGGTTCATGGACGGGTGTGGGTATTAGCAGCCCAACCAATCCTAATACAAATGTAATTGTTCCTACTTATGGACCTTATACTTACGTCTGGACTGAAACAAATAATGGCTGTACAGCAAAGGATACTGTTATTATTAATTTTCTAGTTGTGCCAACACCCAATGCAGGAGTTGATACAACTGCATGTGGTAATAGGGCTATTTTAGTTGCAGATTCAACGTATTCTGGATATTGGACAGGTCCTAATGGAGTTATTTATGTTTATGGCGATACTTCTGCAACAACTCCTATTTTTATACCGAATTATACAGGCTCGCAATATACGGCTACTTTTACATGGCACGAAGTTAATGGTCCTTGTACAGCTTCCGATAATGTTCAAATTACTTTTATCCGTCCACCTCATGCCGAGGCAGGCAATAATACCATTTCTGTTTGTGGAACTTCTGTAACACTTGCTGCTGACACTATTGGAAGTGGTGTTACATCGGGTTATTGGTATTCTGTACCATCAGGTCCGGTTATTACACAAACTGGACTGGTGCCTTTTAATGCTACCGTTGATATTTCAAGTATGGGAAGCAATGCTTACCATTATTCAGTTGGTGAGTTTTATTTATACTGGGTAGTAAGTAATGGACAATGTACAAATTACGATTCTGTAAAAGTTAATTTTTATGATATTCCTGTTGCCTATGCAGGTTTAGATACAGCTATTTGCGGCAATTCTTATTATTTAGCAGCTAGTTGGAGTATTGATAATCCGGTAGGTCTTTGGTCACAATTATCAGGACCGGGAACAGCTACATTTGTATATCCTACACACAAAAACACAATGGTTTCTGTAACTCAATTTGGTGTTTATCAATTCATATGGAAAGAGATGAATGCCGGCAACACCTCGTGTTATAGCACAGATACCATAACCATAAACTTCAAAGTAACTCCGATGCCGGATGCGGGTT
>JABUFC010000009.1:0-47500 GCA_013314715.1 Bacteroidales bacterium
CGGTCGATAATTCATCTAATAAATCAAATAAGGGCGTATTCATTGTCAACGGGAAAGCACAAACCAAAGCCGGAGGAACAAACTATCTCCGAATTTCGCCCGATAGCTCACGTATTTATACCGAAGATCCCAATGCCGGATTCGGAGTTAGAGACCTGAGTGGAGGTAATGCTACCAGCTATATGCAACTAACACCCGAAAATTATTTTATCGGACACGAAGCCGGTGCACATAATAGTGGTGGTCTATACAACTCTTTTATAGGTTATAATGCCGGTTATGCTAATACAACGGGCTCATATAATATATATCTAGGTAATAGAGCTGGATATGCTGGTTCTGTTTCCCAATATTGCACTTTTCTTGGATATAATGCTGGACAAAACAACAACAGTAATGATAATACATTTATTGGATATTTATCAGGAACAAATCATACCATTGGTGGTGGTAATGTTTTTCTTGGAAGTAAAGCTGGCTCGTACGATAGTGCAGGAGTTAGAAATATTTTTATAGGAGAATATGCGGGCAATTATAATAAAAATGGGCAAGATAATGTTTTTATTGGGACACGTGCCGGAGAAATGAATAAAGATGGTTATAGCAATATTTTTATAGGTACCTACACTGGTATGAATAATCTAGGTTCATTAACAGGATATAACGGAAACTATAATATTTTTCTTGGTAATTGGGCAGGAAAATCAAACAAAACAGGTTTCTGTAATATTTTTATGGGCGACAATGCAGGTTCTACTAATATAAGTGGATACCACAACATTTATATAGGTAGAGGAAGTGATGGTGATTCTACCAGTATTGATAACACTTATATAGGTTCTTATACCGAAATGAAAGGTTCGGCTAATACAATAATAGGTTCTATGGCAGGTACGCAAAGTATTGGTAATAATAATGTTTTAATCGGTTATCGAGCAGGTTGGGGAATTCATCAAAACAATAAATTATTTATTGAAAATTCGTTAGACACACTTAAACCACTCATAAATGGGGATTTTGCAACTAATAAATTTGCGATAAATCGATTAGCAAATACTTATCCGTTCCAAATTGGTACTAATTCTACTGATGGTAACGGTGCTTATTTAACTGGTGGTGGTACATGGACAAATGCTTCTTCAAAAACACTTAAAGACCGATTTGAAGAATTAAACAAAAATGACTTACTTAGTAAAATTGAACAACTAGACATAAAAGCATGGTACTATAAAGGCACTCAAGAACGTCATATTGGGCCCGTTGCCGAAGATTTTTACCAAGCATTTGGAACGGGCGTATTAGATGAACCCCATTACTTAGGTAAATCGCTCGCTGCTTCGGATGTTGCAGGCGTTAGCCTAGCTGCTATTAAAGAACTTATTGCAAAAAATAAGCAACAAAATGAGCTTATCAATCAACTTTTAAAGCGAATTGAACAGTTAGAAAAAAAATTAAATGATACTCCTTCTTATACAAATCCTAACCAAAACAACATTAAATAATAAAATCATTATAATCATCAAAAGAGGCTGACTTAATTTTGAGACAGCCTCTTTTTTTATACCCATCTGCCTTGAAATGTTTCTAAATCATTCATTTTTTTTCTTATCATTTCAACTACATGATAATTTTTAATATTCCCCCAATGTGGAGCAATAACCATATCATTAGGCGATTCACTTGTGAAACGTTCAATATAAATATCAGTACGCAAATGCTCTAAAAATAAAATGACCCAATCGATATACTTATCAATACACAAGGGTTGCACATCAACTTCTTTAGATTCATACAACTGTGCAAGCTTAGTATTTTTAATTACCTGTAACTGATGAAACTTAATCGCTTTTATCGGAAGTTTATTAATATTATGTGCATGAACTTTAATGTCGTCCATAGTTTCACCTGGTAATCCTAAAATAAGATGAATGGTTGTCCAAATGTTATATTGGTTAATTATCTTTGCCGCTTTTTCAACATCCTTGTATGAATGACAACGATTTAATAATGACAATGTTTTATCGAATGTTGACTCTACTCCTAACTCAATAAAAACCTCGTATTGTTTATTTAACTCTGCTAAAAACTTCAACAATGCTTCGTCAATACAATCAGGTCTGGTAGAAATGGCTATACCAACAACATTAGGAATAGCCAAAGATTGAATATATTTTTGTTTTAAGACCTCAAGAGGCGCATAAGTATTAGTATAATTCTGAAAATAAGCTATGTATTTTTGGCTTGGATACTTTTTTGAAAAATATTGTATCCCTTTTTCGAGCTGATTTTTTATATCAATAGAATAATCGGTAAAATCGGGTGAAAATGTTTGATTGTCGCAATATATACATCCTCCTAATCCTTTTGTTCCATCTCTATTAGGGCATGTAAATCCAGCATTTACAGAAATTTTTTGTACTCGAGTACCATATTTCTCTTTTAAATATGTTGCAAAATTCCTGTAAACATTCATTCTTAATTATGAAAAGAAATTATGTGTAAATGTGTTGTATAAAATTAATCAACAAAAATTATTTAATAAAACAGTAAACTTATTTAGCCACTCTTTCAAGCCATTTAAGCATAAACAACATGGTTGTCATAGAAATTAAGCAAACACCAACAAAAACAGACCATGTTAACCAAATAGGAACATTTTCATATAAAATAGCACCGATAAACAATAACTGATTACCAATTGCCGTTGCCCCCAACCATCCACCTTGCATAATACCTTGTAAATGTGGAGGTGCTACTTTTGACACAAACGATATTCCTAATGGACTAATAAATAATTCGGCTATTGTAAGTATAAAATACGTAGCAACTAACAATAATGGCGTAACTTTATCAGCATCAGCTAATCCACCCATAGCATTTAATTCTGATTTTAAGGGTAATCCCAAAGAGCCTAAAGTCATAACAAAATATGCTGATGCGGCTATTAACATTCCAATTGCAATTTTCTTAGGTGTAGATGGTTCTAAACCACGAGCCCTTAACCACCCAAATACCCCCATAAGTATTGGAGTTAAAAGCACAATAAAAAATGGGTTAATAGATTGGAATATTTCGGCTCCTTGAATATTCACAAACCCCAGATTAATAGCAATGCCACTCAAATCGGTATAATCTTTGGCAAAGTAAGTCAACGTCAAACCATTTTGATGGAACGAAAACCAGAAAAATATAACAACTCCAAATACCGCAAACAATGCATACAATCGTTGTTTTATTTCTTTTGCGTCCATTTGAACTTGTGAAGTATTATTAGAATCGGTTGATTTAGCTTTCGATTGAGGAGTTGGAAATTTCTTTTTATTTGTAAGGTAAATAACTAAAGAAATTATCATAGCACCAACAGATATAGCAAAAGCATAATGAAAGCCTTGTGTAAATACATTCAAATAATCATTAACAAAAGCACTAATATCAGTAACAGCCTTTCCACTCACTTCGGTTGCTAAGGTATTTAACTTTATCATAGCTTCGTTGGTAATAGTTCCATCTAAATATCGATGACATAGTTCTGGCAATCCTGAATTATATTTATATCCAAAATGCTGTAACCAACCATTTCGCATACCAATAGCCATAAGAGGAGCAAATAATGCACCTACATTAATAAACATATAAAATATCGAAAAACCAGAATCTCTGAGTTTACCATATTGCTCATTATCGTACATCTGACCGATTAATGCTTGTAAATTTCCTTTAAAAAGTCCATTTCCAAAGGCAATAACAAACAATCCTATACACGAAATAATTAAAAATAAAGTTTTATTAGGAACAGGAGTAGGTGTTGGTATAGCAATCATTACATATCCCAACGACATTACAATTAAACCTGTTAAAATGGTGCCTTTATAATTTCGAGTTCTATCGGCAATTATACCTCCTACAAAGGCCAATATATAAATTGAAAAATAAAAAATAGAATAAATTAAACCGGCTTGTGTTCCACTTAGTCCAAATTTAGCTTGTAAAAACAAAACTAAAATAGCCATCATGGTATAAAAACCAAAACGCTCGCCCATATTAGCAAGAGCAGCAGCGATCAATCCTTTGGGATGTTGCTTAAACATATTTCCTTTTTTTATATCTTTACGGGGCAAAGATAATTTTAAAATTTGAAAAATTAAATCCTTTTTCAAAAAAGATAAATAAAAAATGAAAATTTTTACAACAAAACAAATCAGTATAATTGACCAATACACCATTAAAAACGAACCCATACCATCGATAGATTTAATGGAAAGAGCTTCGGAACAACTCTGCAAATATGTTTTAAAACATTTTCCTAAAACACAATCTTTTGCTATTTGCTGTGGATTTGGGAACAATGGTGGAGATGGCTTAGCCTTAGCCAGAATACTTCACCAACAAAATTACCGCGTAAGGGTTTTACATTTTAACATTAAAGAAAAACAATCGCCTGATAATATAACAAATTATAACCGCTGTAAAGAATTAGGTATCCATATCGTAGAGTCAGTTCATGCAACTGATTATCAATTCGATAAAGATGAAATAATTATAGACGCTCTTTTTGGAAGTGGTTTAAAAAATCCATTAGAAGGCCCTATTGTATCTATAATTCAAAAAATTAATGAATCTGGATGCAAGGTTATTGCCATTGATATACCAAGTGGATTAATGGGCGAGGATAATCGCACCCATAATTCATTTAATATTATTAAAGCCCATCTTACGCTCACTTTAGAGTTTCCCAAACTATCCTTTTTTTTTCCTGAAAACGAACCCTATGTTGGCAAATGGGAAATTATACCTATATTTTTACATCCCGATGCTAAAGAAAAAGAACACTCCAATTACTTTTATATTACGCCCTCATTATTAAGGTCAATTTTTAAGGCACGCTCAAAATTCACAGAAAAACGTCAAGTTGGTCATGGGCTTTTGTATGCTGGAAGCAAAGGAAAAATGGGAGCTGCTGTTTTAGCGGCTAAAGCGGCTATACGATCGGGTGCCGGCCTCATCAGCGTATGGATACCTGAATCTGAACGCTTCATTATTCAATCTACCGTTCCTGAAATATTGCTCAAAACCTATAAGGAAAAAGATAATACTTACGAATACGACTTTCATATATTTAACGCCATTGCATCAGGTTGTGCTATTGGTACCGATTCTCAAGCGTTTGATAAAATTCAAATACTTTTAAAAGAACAACAAAAGCCTCTCGTTTTAGATGCCGATGCTTTAAACCTAATATCAAAATACCCAGATATGCTAAATCAACTTTCACCCAACACTATTCTTACGCCCCATATACGCGAATTTGATCGATTATTTGGTGAACATTACAGTCATTTCGAACGATTTTTAACGGCTCAAAAAAAGGCACAAGAATACAAGCTCATCATTATATTAAAAGGAGCATATACACAAATTCATTTGCCTGACGGAACTACTTATTTTAATTCTACGGGGAATCAAGGTATGGCAACCGCTGGAAGTGGCGATGTACTAACAGGAATATTGCTTGGACTTTTAGCACAAGGCTACTCACCCCAAAATGCAGCCATTATTGCTACCTATATTCATGGATTAGCAGCTGATTATGCCCTTAAAAAACAAAGTTACGAATCGCTCATTGCATCTGATATTATAAAATATTTAGGAAAAGCGTTTAACACTACTTTTTACTATTTTTAAATTATCTTTGCCTGTAATAATAAATGCGAAGAAAACTTAACATAAAAGTTGACAATGTTGCTTTATATAAGCATCAACTTTATCAATACGCCTTAAACTATCCGCATTTTGCCATTTTAAATTCGCATCATTACCCCTCCAAATTTCCGTTCATTGCTGCTTTGGGAGCAATTTCCATTTTAACTCCACAAAAAGACTTCTTTGATTCGCTTTTTTATTGGAAAAAAAACATACATGATTGGGTTTTTGGGCATTTATCATATGATTTAAAAAATGAGATAGAACCGCTACAATCAAATAATCCCGATTTCATTCATTTTCCTTTAATGAGCTTTTTCCAGCCACAAATCATAATTTTTATAAATAACTCACATGTTTGTTATCAATACCCTGAAAGACAAACAAAAAAAGAAATTCAAAAAATTCATTCTGACATTTTATCTACTCCCGTTGAAAAAATAGTCAACATTCCAAATTTTAAACAACGCATGAGCCGCGAAGAATATTTTCATCGATTTAACCAAATAAAACGACATATTCAACTTGGAAATATATACGAAATAAACTTTTGTCAAGAATTTTATTGCGAAAACTTTATTGCTAATCCGGCTTTGTGTTTTAATGAATTGGCTCAAACCACCCCGATGCCCTTTTCTGCATTTTATAGGCACCATCATTCATTTCTATTATGCGCCTCACCCGAGCGTTATTTAAAAAAAGAAGGACTAAAAATATGTTCCCAACCTATAAAAGGGACACAAAAACGCTCATCTGCTAACGATATTCAAAATAAACATATACTTGAAAATAATGCTAAAGAGCATGCCGAGAATGTGATGATTGTCGATTTAGTTCGCAACGATTTATCGCGAACAGCAAACAAAAATTCAGTTAAAGTTAAAGAATTGTGTAAAGTTTATGCTTTTCCAACCGTTTTTCAAATGATTTCTACTATTGAATCGAAAGTATCTCCTCATATCCCCTTTACCGATATTATAAAAACAACCTTTCCGATGGGCAGCATGACAGGCGCACCTAAAATAAAAGCAATGGAGATCATTGAACAATACGAGAAAACCAAAAGAGGTTTATTTTCTGGATCTGTTGGATACATTACACCCGATAACGATTTCGACTTTAATGTTGTAATTCGAAGTTTACAAATAAATCAAGCGAATAATTATGCCAATTTTATTACAGGAGGTGCTATTACTATTCAATCTGAAGCCGAAAATGAATATTCGGAATGTTTTGTAAAAGCTCAGGGCCTATTAAATGCATTAAAAACAAAAATAGAATAAATGTCGTCGTCATTAGAAATATGGTTTAAAAAATATATCGAACAAAATCAACTTTTTACAACCAACGATAAACTTTTATTGGCATTTAGTGGAGGTATTGATTCGGTTGTCTTAGCTCATTTACTTTTGAAAAATAACTACTGTTTTGAACTTGCTCATTGCAATTTTCAACTTAGAGGCAATGAATCGAACCAAGATGAACAATTTGCCTACACTTTTGCTAATCAACATCAACTTATTATTCATAGTCAAACATTCGACACCAAAGAGTTTGCAATAGAAAATAAGATTACCATTCAAGAAGCAGCTCGTGTACTTCGCTACCAATACTTTTACAATTTGGCTAAACAACAAAAATGCACTTATATTTTAACTGCTCATCATTTAGACGATAATATTGAAACTGTTTTTTTGAATATAATCCGTGGTACTGGTCTAAAAGGATTATGTGGCATACCCATTCAAAACAATCAAATTGTACGACCCTTATTATTTGCTACTCGCGAACAAATAAAACAATATGCACTTAATAACGATCTCGCATGGCGTGAAGATTCTTCTAATCAAACGGATAAATATACTCGTAATTATATACGCCATCATATATTACCTAAAATTCAAGAAATTCAACCTGATATTCACAACATTTTTATTAAAAATCTACAACATTTTACAACCAGCTACCAATTATTAGAAGAACTAGTTAATGAAAAAATGCATGCCTTTGTTCAAAAAAAAGAACATACGCTTTTAATACTTATTGATGAACTCAAAAAAATATCACAAGCAAAATTATTGCTTTATCATTATTTACAACCCTTTGGTTTTAATCTTTCACAAATACAACAAATTTTAGAACAAAATCATCAAAATGGTAAAACATTTACCACCAGTAATTACAAAGCTTATATTTATAAGCCTTACTTAACCATTATTAAAAACCATAATTCAAATATACTACAACCCTATTACATAATTGAAAAAAACACCAAAGAGCTTTTAGAACCTATGCATCTTATTTTTAATCAATTTGCTATCAATAAAGACTTCGAAATTCCTCGTTATAAACACGTCGCTTTTATTGATTCAGCTCATTTATCTTTTCCGCTATATATTCGAAAATGGAAAAAAGGCGATTTTTTCTATCCACTTGGAATGAATCAACGAAAAAAAATCAGTGATTTTCTGATTGACCAAAAAATTCCCATTTATGAAAAAGAAAATATTTGGATATTAGAAAACAAAGGTGAAATTGTTTGGGTTATCGGCTATCGTATCGATGACCGTTATAAAGTTACCCCACAAACACAAAATATATTGAATATTGAATGGATTAAATAATAATAATTTTTTTTATTGAATACTAGCTTGTTCGGATTGAATAACAGTATTATCATTAGCATTATAAATAAAAGCAACAACATGTGCATTTTTCTTTATCCAAGCTGTATTCCACGACAGGTTAAACTGCCGTAATAAAGTATCGCCAACTTGCTTGCCGGAGAGTGAAAGCTCATTACCCCAAGTTCCATTAAACGAAGCTCTGAATACGTGCATATGAACATAATCTGGAATTAAGTTTGGATTCACATCGTAGTCGGTTTGAGCAGATATAATACTATCTTCAGTAAGATATACACATAACTTCAGGGGAACATCTATGTTTTGTAGGAGTTTAATGGAAATAGAAGCATCTACTTTGCTGGAAGCATTTTGATAATTGGCTTGAATAGCAATATGAACTTTGGGTGTTTGATTGATAAGGTTAGCCACAGCCTCCGACCACGCATCGTGCGAGAGTAAAACACTTCCGTTGTATGCCGTACGATTTACCATACCAATAGGCCATTGCGTAACACCAAAAGTAGTAGCTAATTCTTCTGCTTCGTTTGTTCTAAAATCGGCAGGGTAACTCGGTGGCAAAGGAGTTGCAAAAAAACCACTGTGCAAGGCTATACCAATTATTTTATTACCATACAATACAATAAGTTGATGCAGTTTTTCGTGTGCACGAGGACAATTGCCACAACGATGTCCGGTAAAATCTTCAATCAACACTTTTTGAACATAAGTAGTTGTGTCAGTTCCTGTATTATGAGTTTCTTTATAAGGCGCATCAATCTTATCACATGCCATAAAAGAGGTTAAAACGGCAAGAATTAAAACCGGAAATATATATCTGACATTTTTCATTTAATAAGAAATTAAAAAGTTGAACTTAATGAGACCATAACACCATTAGAAGCAGGCACATTGCGGCAAACACCACCTATACACATCACTCCTTCGGGCTGCCGTCCATAGCCTATTTGCAAACGCGAACCTCCCTTAGCAAAAGCAATGCTGCCCATATAAAAATGATTAATCTCATTGCCTTCTGGATTTTGATAATTCATTTGATCTGAAACAGAGAAAAACCATGAGGGTGCTATGCTATACTCAGCTGTTAGCATTGCCCAATTGCCTTTATCTTGTTTTGTAAACAACATTTCAGCATCAACATGCAAAGCATGCTTATCGTTAAAACGATAAATAGCATCTATAACTCCCACATGTCCGTAAACCATTCCATGCCCTGTCATACCTCGCAATATATCAAAGTTATAAGCAAAATACTGATAAATAAAATTTGCGGTAAAGGCTTTTGTAAATTTTTTATTGATTTCGGCTGTAATATTTTCATAATAAAGCTCATCACCAATTTCAAAAAATGGACTTTGATAGCCCAAGGTTCCGGCAATTCCGATGGCATTGGTGTCGGTAGGGTTGTTTTTCTTTAAACTGTGCAAACGATTGTAATTTAAAGAAAGGTTAGTTCCATATTCACCGCCCAGCATGGTACCTTTTTTAAATTTGTACAACAATTCGGTTCCTCCTCCTATTTCGCCATTGGCTTGTGTTGCATAAGGATATTTATTTAATAAGGTATAAGTAAATGTTCGGGTAAAAATGGGAATATAGTTTATATTCAACTGCATAAGGCTCGCATTACGATCGCTCCTGAAGCTCATATTGTCAACCCTTTTAGCATTTAATATCCAACCAAAACCTTTAGTTGTATAGCCCAAATTGACGAGCAATGCTTGTCCATCTTTATAAATATAACGATTATCGGCAGAAGGGTCATTTATTTTGTTAGCATATTCGGTATATATACTCCATCCACCTCGCATAATTTGCAAACGCGATGCCTATGCTCCCACATTTTCAGGTAGTTTGTATAACGGGTCCTTATCGGGTTGATACTTACTAACAAAACTTCCTCCTAAATTGATGATGGTCGAAGAATTTTGCAAAAAACTAAAAACATCGTTTAATGCTAAATCGGCATCGGCACCCCGAACAATGCCGGAACCTAACTCAAAAAAGTTGCGTTGTTTGCCTGTAAGCCCTTTGACCGTTAACCCTTTATATGGCACGAATTTCACACGAACTCCTTCGAATGCATTGTCGTATCCAATGGCTTTTTCTTCGTATGTTCGAAGTACTAAACCCATTCCGAATTGTTCGTAAAAATTTCCAGCGGTAACTTCCAAGTTATCGTCTGTATAGGTAATATACTTATAAGGAATGCCATTGCCATTGTAGCGAGCATCGAATCCAAGCAAGGTATTCATATAAGCTTCGTAACGCAATCCGGCTGTAAATTTTCCGCGTGTATAAACAAGATTAGCATATGAATTGAGTAGCATTTTTTCAGGAACTTTTGGGGCATTAATGGTACTATCGGCTTTGTAGGTTTGCGCATCGATCTGAATATTGCCATGAATCTCGCCTTGATTGGAGTTTTGAGAATACAATATTGTATTAAGTTCAAAAATTAAACATCCCACCAACGTTAATTTTACAAAAATATTCATACTATTATTGTTTATTTATATGATCTAAATAAAGAAATACGAATTTATTCTTTATTTTCTGCTAATCGTTTTATCACCTCGTACATCTTATTCTCGTCTCCTTCGGCATACGTAGTATGTTGCTCTACAATATTGCCCTTACCATCGATGATAAAAGTATGAGGGACATTGATTACGTTCATAGCACGTTTAAAATCGCTATTTGGATCGAGCAAAACGACATATTCCCACCCTTTAGCGTTGACAAAAGGAGCAACACGACTCATGCTTTTAGCATCATCGATAGATATAGCATAAAGAACCACGCCGGTTTCTTTTTGCCAATCGGAATATTTGTCGGCTATGGCATTCAATTCCATCACGCAAGGTTTGCACCAAGTAGCCCAAAAATCAATAATGATGGGCTTACCATTGTTTTTGATTTCTGAAGTATTAAACTTTTTTCCATCAACGGTTTTTAACTCCACAGAAGGTATGCTAAATTGAGCATTTTGTGCTCCTAACCCAAGTGTTAGAAGCACAAATGCTATATTAATTAAAGTTTTCATTGATATTATTATTTTGTAATAATCACTTTACGACTAACTGACTCATTCGAAGTTGTAACCTTAACAAAATAAGTACCATTCACTAATTGAGAGGTAGATACTATTTCGTTATCAGATGCAGCTGTTTTGGTGTAAAGAACATTACCCAACATGTCAATTAACTGAATCGTTGCATTTTGGACATTAGCAATATTAATTTCGGTAGTAGCAGGGTTAGGATAAACCATTAATCTACCATTTAATGAATTAGGATCAACACCAACCGAAGGAACACAGAAGTTTACAGATTTAGAACTACCGATGGTAGCACCAGCTATAGTTGCTAAAGTTTGACCACCATAGGTAATAGTAACATTGCCATCGTCTGAAGTTGATGAAGAATTGTTATTCATACCATCTCCGTATGAATCTAAAATAGTAAATGTATAGCAAGTACCTGGATTTAAACACCAATCTTCGGTATAGTGATGATGTCCGGAAGTATAATTACCTCCTTCAGCAATAATCGTTGATGTTCCTTGTACTTTTAAATTCCAACTTGTTTCGCTGGGATAAACATCGGTATATAAATCAAAATGAACCACAGCACCATTTGAATTAACAATAAAAGGATTATTTATGGTGTTATTGGATAGATTTTCATCTGTTTGTCCATTGGGATCAAGTAATTCAAAACTTAAAGTATGATTACCATCGGGAATATTAGTTAATGGATTTATAGAAATATTAGCCACTTCGTACATCGCCAAATTACCTGTCCAATTAATTGTTTGCATTGTAGTACCATCGAGTTTTACAAGAATAGTACAAGAGGTTAAATTTGCAGTTCCATAATTTTGAATAGTCAAATTGGGACTTACATTACCTACACAATAAGTTCCGGCAGGCGATGTACTACTAAATGCTTTTACGTCATTAACATTTGTAGTAAGAGCTGCACAATGGCTATTGGCAAAAGAATAATGCTGTGATGTGGTTAGCTGACCTGATTCATAAATGGTTCTATCTGGACACACTGTATAAACTGTAGGGAAATATTGAATATTATAAGCAGAAACCGTAGCTAAACCAGTAGAGCCATTACCATCGGGAGCAGCACAAGTTGCAATAATAGGATATGGTGTACCTGTAACCCAGTTCCCTTGTGAGCCAGAGCCTCCATTTAATTGTGCCAAAGTGCCTTCGTCACCTTCGATAAAGAAAACCATCATTGTTTGATTAACTGTTCCGGTTGGACCATACGAATTATATACACCTTCTAAGGCACCACTCGTATGATAACTCCAACAAGGACCACACCATACAGCCGAGAAATCGATTATTACTTTTTTACCTTGATTAAGGTAATCGTACAAAGTATAATTGGTACCATTAATATCTTTTAAGGTCCAATTTGGAGCAATACTGCCATTTGGTAATTGAGCAAACGAAGTGCTTACAATACCAGTTATAGCTAAAAAGCTAATTGCTAATGTTAATAAATTTTTTTTCATGCTAAACCGTTTTAGTTTGTAGTTTCAAAAATATGATGTATTTTTGTAAAAAAAAAGTTTATGAAAAAATTTTTTATATTTTTTTTATATCTAGCAGCATTCAGTTGTTTTTCGTTATATTTAAATGCTCAAACATTGGAGCTATATACCACTAGTGGTAATTTACTTCAATATGGTGATACCATTACTGTAAGTGGCACACCTCAATCATCGGAGCTTATCGGACACGTACATGTTAAAAACATCTCAAGTAATACTATTCAGGTCTCTTGTACTAAGTCATATCTTTATATAGTACCAGGTAGTAGCAATACATTTTGTTGGGCTAACAACTGCTATCCTCCTAACACCTTTACATCGCCTATGAAGACTATTGCACCACAAGAAATTGTAACCGATTTTTCGGGCGATTATTATCCCACAGGTAATGCTGGTATTAGTTACATACGTTATACTTTTAATGTTTACCATGGCGATTCGGCTTGGATTGTTATTAAATACGATGCTACTGGTTCGGGAATTAATTCATATAATTTTGCAAAACTTTCTACCCCCTACCCAAATCCAGCAAACTCGGTTGTTAATGTTCCCTATTATTTAAGTTCTTCGCAAAAAGGAAGCATAGAAATATATGACATGATAGGAAAGCTAAAGACTTCTATTGCCTTAAATCCCAAGCAAAACATGATAACCATTCCAGTAAATGCATATAATAATGGAATTTACTTTTTACAATTGAAGGTTAATGGGAACTCCATTAGCACTGAAAAAATCATTGTAAAGCATTAGTAATATAATAATTATGCTTTACAAACATGCCTGACGAATATAACAGTTTAGAACGTCTTTGCAAAAAAATAATTCGTTACGCTCAATACGAAGCAGAAATAGAATTGGGAGTTAATCCTTCTGATTATAGTCAAGCCGATACGAGTTACTTATCAGAAAAAGATTTTGAATATATAAAAAGAGTAGAAGCAATAGTTGAAAAAAAATTGAAAAATTTTGAATGGGTTAATAAAACTATAGACTTTATAAAAGGGAATCAACAAGCATTTAACTCACCTTTAAGAGGGTTAAAATTCGACGATGAACTTTTTAAAGTGGGTCGTGGAATTTTAGAATATTACCTTAAAAATAATTACAGCAACCAATAATATCGCTTTTAATTATCTTTATTAATCATTTCGTCATATTCTATCTCGAAACGAAGTTTATGTTTTGATTCTTCTTGGGCTAAAGATTCGAAAAGCGATTTCATTAAGGGATCATCTACTTTCGATGCTAAATTCATATACAATTTAAAGGCTGCCTTTTCTTTTTTCATGGCAAGAATAAGAGCTGCCTGATAGGTTAACCCAACCGTTTCGCTAACATCTACAAGATAATCTTCTATTTTTAAATCTTTAATATTTCTTTCCATTAACTTAAATTGTCCACTACTTTTAATGTTTTGCAATCTTTTTTTATGCCCTCTTTCTTCTGCTGCAAAAGAGCTGAACACTTCTTTCATTTGTGGCGTTGGTGCCTGTTTAGAAAGATTTTCATATAAATCTATACTTTCCTGTTCTCGATTTATGGCAAACTCGAGAATATCATTAGTTGAATTAAATTGGTTTATCATAGTAATATTTTTATTTTTTCTAATTAAAAAATTGTTATAACAAAAGTTCATTCTCCTTTCAAAAGTTTATCAATTCCTCGTGCGGCCTTATGTCCATCGGCTATAGCGCTGATTGCATCGGCAGTTGGGTTAACAGAATCGCCTCCAGCAAATAATCGAGGTATGGATGTTTGCATAGCATCATCAACTACAATACGACCTTTTTTAATATTCAATTTTTGAAGCCATTCATTGCCTAAAAATTCATATGCACCTTCTTGCCCAATAGCGCCGATAACTGCCGTTGCTTCTATTATGGTCTCACTTCCTTCAATAGGTTCTGGTCTGGGGCGTCCACCTCTTTCATCGGGTACCATTTTGGCTTTAAGATATTCTATACCAGTTACCACATTGTTAGCATCGACCATAATTTTGGTAGGAATGGCCTGAGTGATAATATGTATGCCTTCTTGTTCGCACCCCTCGATTTCTTCAGGGTCTGAAGGCATATCTTCGATACGACGACGATAAAGTATGGAAACTTCGGCACCCAAGCGACGGCTTACACGTGCAGCATCCATAGCAACATTACCCCCGCCAATCACAACCACTTTATTCCCTATTTCTGGTTTCTTGCCTTCGTTTACTTCGCGCAAAAAGTCGATGGCTTGTAATGAACCTTTGGCTCCCTCGTTTTCAATTGCGAGTAGGTATGGCTTTTCAAATCCAATTCCCATAAATACAGCATCAAAAGCGGTATATAGTTCGTCAAATTTAACTTCACGACCAATCATGGTGTTAAAACGAAATTCTACCCCAATTTCCTCGAGCATACCAATTTCTTTATCCAAAATCTCCATAGGCAAGCGATATTTCGGAATACCGTACATCGTTGCTCCTCCTGGACGCGATTTGGCTTCAAAAATAGTAACCTTATAACCCAAGGTTCTTAAATAATATGCAGCACTAATTCCCGAAGGTCCTGCACCTATAATAGCAATATGCTTATTCCCTTCTGGGAGAGAGTCTAAACCAAGGATTTCTTTATATTTTTCAAATGGAACGTTATCGGCAATATAACGTTTAAGCCAACGAATTGCTAAAGGATCGCCTTTGACACCGATTGAGCATACTTCTTCGCAACGATGTGTACAGACTCTACCGCATATTTCGGGCAATGGGTTGGTATCGTATAAGAGTTTTAAACCAAGTTCAAGATTATTATCGCGAATGGCTTTTATATATCCTGGAATATCCATATGGGCAGGGCAAGTAGCAATACAAATACCGCAGCTAACACAACGATCGGCTTCTTTTTCTGCTTGTTCTTTAGAATAACCTTTTACCAACTCAAGAAAATTTGAGATACGTTCGCTGGGTTCAAGTTCTTCCATTTTTACCCGTTCGGGATTGTATAAAGAATAACCTGGATTGGTCCACCCTTTTTCGCTTTTATCCCAAGGCTTATTATCAACACCGGGTATATATCTAAAATCATCGGGATTTTCAGAAACCCAGGTATATTCATTCGACATCGTTAATGAACCGGTTGTACAAACATCAACACATAGGGCGCACCAACAACATCTGCCATAATCTACTAACGGACGCAATCCACTATCACCTTTTTTGGTTTCAATTCCTTCAACAGGTACCATATCGATAGCTTTATTTTCGCAAATGGCTTCGCAAGTTCCACAGCCAATACATTTAGTTATGTCGTTTTTATGAAAACCTCTATATCGATCGGCACCTGGTCGTTCAGTAAATGGATTCTTGACTGTAACAGGTTTTCTGTTAATGTTTCCCCAAGCAGAAAAGGGGCTAAGAATATCTTTAAATTTCATCATAATGTACACTCTTTTTTTAACGTTCTATTTCGGGTGGACAAGTTGTTAGCGACACCATAATTGGGCTAACATCAGAAATATTAGCGTTTATTAATAATTTTTCGAGTAAAGCTATAGCATGAGTATAACTTGGTCCTCTGAGGTTTATTCGTCGTGGGTATTCACTACCATCGCTCACTACATAAAAACCATATTCACCTCGCGATGATTCGCAACGGACATAAGTTTGCCCTTTAGGAACACTCCAATGCAGTGCATTGGGAATACGTGCCAATATTTCGCCATCGTTGGGCATTTTATTGAGTATTTGTCGTATTAGAGCAACCGTATTCACCATATCCATATATCGAACCCAGAATCGTGAATACACATCAGAACCTTTTTTTTCATCAACGTAAGGTTCAAAATCTAATTCAGCGTATTTTAAATAAGGGTAATCTTTTCGTACATCTCGATTTACACCAGCAGCACGAGCATTGGGGCCAACAACTCCAAATTTATCAATCCATTCAACCGGAACATATCCAGTTCCTACCGCACGTTTTTTTACTACTGCATTATCGAAAATTAGTTTTTTTATTCGAACAGAAAAATCGTCAATTTGTTTCAAATTATCGAGCAATCGTTCTTTAAAGCCTTGAGGCATTTTACCTCGAACACCACCGGGAATCATATACATATGATAAATTCGAGCTCCGGTAAGTTCTTCGAAACGATCGAGCAATAAATCGCGAAGATAAACTCCCCACTGCACACCTAATCCCAAACCCATGGTTCCTCCTAACCCTGGGACTGTTCGCAAAAGATTAGTCAAGCGAGCCATTTCGAGTGCTAATGTACGCATCCATTGTGCATACTCAGGGACTTCAATACCGCTTAATTCTTCTAATGCTGCTGAAAAACAATACTCATTCGTATCGGGTTCGGGCACACACATACGAACAACAGTAGGAAAACATTGCATCCATGTTCTACGCTCATATATTTTTTCGAAGCCACGATGCAAATAACCAACATGTGTTTTTGCTTCTACTATCTCATCTCCGCAAATAGTCAATTCCAATGACATATTACCCGTAACTCCGGGATGATTAGGTCCATGCCATATTTTAATATATTTGCCTGAACTCAAATCTATTTCAAGTTTTCCATCGGCACCCACTGATGGATATAAACTTCTATCGGGTTCTATTTTAAACTTACTATTCATTGGGATATAATTTTTGTTTCATATAAGTCGCTGGGTCATGTGTTTCCCTTCCAGGACGGGGGAAATATGTTTCCTCAGCATATTTTAATGTGTCAAATTCACGACACATAGGAGGTATTTGATCCCACCCCTCGAGCAAGAAGCTCTCATCAACGCGTGGACTACCGGGAAAATCAATACCATACATTTCTTTTAATTCGCGTTGATACGACCATATCTGTTCCCATAAATGATGAGCTGTATGCATAGTAGCGTTCTCACGCGAAATTCGAGTACAAACACCAATATCGATCCTCTTTGTAGGATTATTAAGTAGGTACATTAGCTCAAATTCTCCTTCTTCGATCCAATCGGCTACACTCAACATAACGAAATGTGAAAAACCTTCGTAATCGCGTAAATACGTAACTACGGAAATGGCTTGATCTTTGTCGACAGTTAAAAAAGAAAGATTAGCTCTTTGGTGTTTAACATTTTTAACTGACGCTATTTTTTCTATGTTCTTTATAATATTTTCCATAATCTTACCAATTATAATCGGGCATATTCCAATCTTTTATAATCTTTTTTTGATTGGCTTTATAGTAATCAAAATTTTTTGCATATTCGTTAGCACCTTCGGCTCTTCCTTCTTTAATTTTCTTTTTTAATGCTTCAAAACCAGCTAAGATAGCTTCGGGACGTGGCATACAACCAGCTACATATACATCAACTGGCATGTATTTATCAAGGCGATTAATGGTATTGTAACTATCGAAGTACATGCCCCCATTAATGGTACAACTGCCTAAAGCCATTACGTATTTAGGATTTTGCATTTGCTCGTAACTGCGAATAGCTCGTTTTAAGGTCTTTACACTTAAATAACCTGAAATAATCATCAAATTAGCTTGTCGAGGTGTAGGACGCATCTGAACTCCAAAACGGTAGGCATCGAAACGAGGTGTTAATAAAGGGTAAAGCTCGATGCTTCCACAACCTGTACCAAATCCAAGCACCCATATAGATTCTGCCCTTGCCCAATTCACAAAATCTTCAAAAATCTTCCATCTTTTAGGTTCGTGCACTTTTGGACGCTCCGAACAAAAATAATCTTCTAACGGATTGATGTTTATTTCTTCGCCATTAGGACCAATTACGGTTCTTGGCTGCAAATCGGGATCTATAAATTGTTTCTTTTCGCTCATAACATTTGATTTAAATAAATAATAAACCAAGAACGCCTAATAATAAAGGTAATTTTAAAAACCAGGGCACACTTTGATCAATTCTAAAACGTGGGAATACTTGTCCTACAAAAACAGGCCACATATAAACCAGAAAACCTTTAATAATTAGTTCAGGCCAGCTTGTAGCACCTCCAAAAAACAAGTTTACCATTAAAATAGATTCACTGACATACAGTATTGCTCTATTAGTTTGTAAAACACCTAAATAGGTTCCATGATATTCGGTTGGAGGTCCAATAGGAATTTCTTGCGGAGCCATAACAACATTAAAAGGAGAAGCTCCCATCATACCTAAAAATGCTAACATAGCTGCAGCAGTTGCAAATGGATTGGTAAATACATTCCAATGCAAAAAACCGCCTTGCTGTGCTTCAACAATTCCGGTAACGGAAAAAGTATGATGTTGTGCAGCAATGGCTAAAACAGCTAAGGTAAAAGGCACTTCTATTGTAGTAAACTGCGATAATCCACGGCTAATACCTATAAAAGAATAAGGATGACCACCTTCACTAGCACCTAAAGCCATTCCTAACATTCCAAAAAACATAAAATACAAAATAAGAATCACATCGCCGGCGAACGAATAATTGCTAAAAGGTGAATTAAAAACTAATGGCATAAATAAAAATATTCCTAAACCACCAGCTAAACGAAAAACAGGACCTAAATAATACATAACACCATGAGAAATTTGGCTTCTCATACTGTAATTTTTTACTAAATCGATATAAGGCTGATATACTTTCATTCCTATACGTTTAGCGACACGGGCAGTTATTCGTCTAACTATGCCATATTGTAAAAGTCCCCAATTAATTACAATAAACAAACCTAATAAGGTATAAAGCAATTTTGTCCAATCGAATGTCATAGAATATTTCCTCCAAATAAGCTTAAATAAACAATAAGAGCATATACTAATAAATGAATGGCATAAACTTGGCCATCGCCATTGTACCATGAACGTACTTTATCGGCAATAGCTTCGCATAAATTCGATAAACCATTCCAAAATTTTGTAGCCAATGGATGAACCATAAAACCTAACGCCTTGTTATAGCCTGCAAACATATTATATGAAACATGGGTAGTTTCGGGTCTAAAAGGACGTTCGGCCGCAAATACAATATTAAATTGCTTAACTTTCTGAGCTTTACGACTATTAACATATAACCACAAGAATAAAATTGCAAACATTATAACTACAACAGACATAATGGCAAATGCATTCCAATAACCAAAAGTTGTAAATGCCAAATTACCATCCCACTGTAAGCCTTCGCCTATAACTTTATCAGGAATAACTTGTGATAAAGGTTGCAATAATAAGTTAGGTTGAACCGATAATATCATTAAGACCACCAACAACACAACTTGAGGAATGATAAACCCCATGGGTGCTTCTTTTACTTTACGCAAATTATCTTTTATTTGTCCAAGAAAGACAGAGGCTATAAGTTTGTATAAATATAAGAAAGCAACTATTCCTGAGAAAAATACCAACAAACCTTGTAAATACCATCCTTTCATCACAACAGCATTATAAAACATCCATTTCCCTGCAAATCCTGCTAATGGAGGCATACCTGCAGCAACAATAATACCTATTAGAACAGCTATAAACGATATTGGCATGGTTTTTATCAAGCCTCCCATTTGATACATCAAATGCGTTTTAGTTCTATAAGCAACTCCGGCTGCCGATAAAAACAACAAAGTTTTATACAAGAAATGAAGAACGGTATAATACAGAGCTATTAAAATACCCAACTTAGTATTGATTGACAATGCAAAAATAATATAACCCATAGCTGCCATACTCGAATACGCTATAAGTCGTTTCATATCTTCTTCGTATATAGCAAGCATATTACCGGCGACTGCCGTTAATGCACCCATCCAACCTAACCAATAATATAGATTTATATGTCCAATGTTTATTCTCCCAAAAGCAAATACAGTAAGAATTAACCCTAAAACTCCAGCATTTATTAAAACACCCGATATTAAAGGAGTGGCATCGTCTTCGGCTTCGGCATAAGCATCGGGAATCCAAATATGCAAACCAATAGCAGCAGCTTTAGTTAGAAAACCAAAGATAAGCAATACAAAAGTGATGCTAACGTGTGTAAAATGTCCGCTGATAGCAGCGAAGTAAGTTCCATCTGCAAAAGCTGTAATTAGTGCAAAAGCTGCTAAAAGTAAATAAGCACCGCCTGCGGAAAACATTAAATATCTAAACGCAGGAATTTCAGCATTTTTGCCTCTTAGTATCAAAATAAATGAACCTAATGCCATTAACTCCCAACCCATAAAGAAAATCAAATTAGTTTGAGCCGATACCAGCATAAAAAGTCCAAATATGGTCATTGCAGCAAAAGGATAAAAGCCCAAACGTCTGCCTTTAAAACTATAACCGGGGATAAGTGTTAATAAACCACCTATCAAGAAAATTGCTGCAAACATCATTTTTAACCAATCATCGGCAATTAAAGGATATACTTTCCATGCATAAATAGCAATCGATGCAATTGTTATAGAATTTTTAACAAAAATTGGCATCACATCTATAACAAACAAAGCAGCAATAACAATGAGAGGTAAGACAACTAAAAGAAAATCGAAATGCAGATAATAAATAAACAGAGCAGAAACAAACAAGAAACTTGCACCTAATAACAAAATAGTAAAGCGTTTATTCCATGTACAATGAAATGATTCGGGAGTTGTTTCATCTTGACGAAATACAGTATTAAACCAACGTAGCAAATAAACCAATTCGAAAATGCTTCCCAATAAAATTAATGCTATCCACCACCATCCACCTGAAGCTGCTAATTGCATAATTAAATCCCATTTTGCAAAAAATGCAGGAAATGGAGGAAAGCCAGCTAAAGCAAAAACAAAAACACCAAATAATAAAAACATAATAGGTTTAGAACGAAGCAATGTCCAATCTTTAAAGTTATCGGAGCCAATCACTCCTCCAATCCAAAATAAGCCTGCTTTTGCAAAATAATTCGTTAATAATAACCCAAGAACAATGAACATAAATTTATCGCCAAGATATTCGCTTATAGATACAACGGTTAAAAGTAAGCCAGCTTGTGCAACAGATGAATATCCCAACATTCGACGAACTTGAGTCTGGCGAATACCAACAAAGTTAGAACCGATAAAAGTTACAACTCCCAACAATCCTATAATAGTATGCCAAGGAGTTGGCATAATCGGCATCACTTTATAAATTACAAAAATAATAGCAGGTGCCGAAATAGCCGAAAACATGGCTCCAACAGCATGATTAGCCGAATCGTACATGTCTAAAGCCCAACCGTTAGCCAAGAAGGGTTTTGATTCTAAAACAAGTGCTATCAAAATTAAGAACAAAGCAATAAATCCACCTTTTATCATTTGGATATTGCCCATAAAATCAATATTCAATGTGCCTCCAAAAGTATAAGCAAACACAATTCCCAAAAGCAACAATCCTGAAATAATCGATGAAGCTATCATATATTTAAAACCTGCCGAAGTAGATTTTAATGTTTGTGTGTAAATAACCATTGCCGATGTTGCAATAGAAGTAATTTCGAGGAACACAAATAAATTAAAAATATCTCTGGTCATCACAGCTACATTCAAGCCTAACAAAAATATCAGGAATATGGAATGTGCATATTTTCCGGCTGCTTTCAATGAATCCCACAAATAAATAGCCGACATTAAACCAAAGAAGTTAATCATAAAAGTCAGAAATGCTTCATTCATGGTCATTCTAAGGTTAATAGCAAAAGGTGGCTTAAACCCTGCTGTAAACACATCGATTCCTTGAAGGCTTCCGTTGTAGAGCCCATACAACCATGACCCTGAAATAGCTGCCATAGCGGCAACTGCCAATAGCATAAATCCTCTGCTAATGTTTAGCATTTTAGAGGTGCCTAAGCCAATAAGAAAAGCTGCACCCAATGCAATCGCTACAATAAAAATTGGATTTACCATCTTGCGTCTTTATATTCGTTAATATTCAGTGTATTTTTATATTTGTACATTTTATAGGCATAGGTCAGCATAACAGCTGTAACACCAACACCAATCACAATTGAAGTAAGAACCAATGCTTGAGGTATGGGGTCAACAAATTTTGACGACAAATTTTCGGTGCCTGTAGTAGCATCGATAATTGGAGCTACACGATTATTCATATACGAAAGGGCTACTAAAAACAAATTAAGTCCGCTATCGAACACATCGAAAGCAATAATGATTCGTAAAATATTTTTCGTAGTCAATGCTCCATAAAGCCCAATCAGCATAAGCAAAAAAGCCGTAACAATGCTGATATTTTGTAAAGTTAACAGTTCCATTATTCTTCGTTTTGAATTTCGTTTAAATGATGCAATACATTCGAAAGCTCGGCGCCTACTTTTAATCCAATAAAAGAATATATAATAGGTATAACGCCAGCACTAAAAAGATGCCCTAAAGTACCCAGACCCATAAAACGGTTATCGAGGAAGCCCAAACCTAAAATCAAACCAAATAATCCGGCAGCTACATATCCAAAACCCGAAATACTTTCAATCGTATTTAACAAACTTTGAGGTGCATGCCCTTCGGGATTAGCCATTAGCCACAAAAGGAATCCAGTTGCAATGACTGAACCTCCTTGAAAACCGCCACCTGGTGTTAAGTGCCCATTGATGAAAATATACACACCAAATAACAATATAAGAGGGAAAAGCAGTTTTTGTGCAGTAACTAAAATAAGCGAAGCAGGACGAGCATTACGCGATTTTTCTTTTCCCATTGATTTTAAAAACATAGCTATTAAACTTGCAGCTACAAATAAAATAGTAACTTCGCCCAATGTATCGAAACCACGGTAGGTTACCACAATAGCAGTTACCACATTGGCAGCTCCAATTTCGCGAGCTGTATTATCAACATAATAAGTTGATAAATCGTTCAACGTAGTGCGTTCGGAATAATGACGCAGATACGACCAAAGCAAAACGGCAAATCCTGCCACTAATGCTATGACAAATAATTTCTTAAACATCGGAACTCCTCATTTTATTTAAAACATAGAAAAATATAATGGTTGTTAAACCGCTTCCAATAGCAGCTTCGGTCATGGCCACATCGGGCGATGCTAATAATAAATAAACAATTGAAGCTAAAAGGCTCACAACTCCCGAAACAAGTACGGCTGTTTTAATTTTTTTTACCACTAATACAGCTATTGCCATGGTAACTATGATTATTGCAAGTATTAATGCAAAAACAATGGTAATATTCATGCTTATACCTCCTTATTATTTTTTTCATCGTCGGCTAAAACGTCTGAAACAGTTTTATCGGTTAGTTTAATTCCGATAAAATGTGCAGCTCTTGCCAATGTATGCGACGACACGGGATTTGTAATCATAACAAACATAATCAATATAAAAACCTTACCCAACCACGATGGAGCTATAATTCCCAGTCCGAGTAGGGTTAGCATTGTTCCTAATGTACTTGCCTTAGTACCTGTTTGCATTCGGTTATATGAATCGGGCATACGTACAATCCCCAAGGAGCCAAGAAAAACAAAAATAGCTCCAAGCAGTGTTACCAGACTTCCAATAATATCTACTATATTTTCCATATTAAAGCCCTTTCTCTATATAGCGAGCTATAACCAGCACGCCGGTGAAACTTAAAAGACCATAAACCAAAGCAACATCCATGTATATGATGCGATTGCTAAAAAAGGCAATCAACGCAATCAACCCAATAGACGAAACCGTCATAACATCGAAAGCTAAAACACGATCGACCATATGCGGACCCTTTAAAAATCGCCAAAGCGATAAAAGCATACCTATTAGTATTAAGCCGCCTGCTGTGTATAAAATTGTATTAACCATACATTACCTCCAAATATTTTTCGAATGATGAAACAATGTTTTTAGTAGCTTCTTCTATATCCGTACTGGTAACATCAATCCAATGGATATATAAAGTATCGTCTTTTATATCGACCGTTATAGTACCCGGAGTGAGGGTAATAGAATTGGCAAGCATCATTTTGCCAATCGGTGTTTTGAGTTTGGTTTTAACCTTTACAATACCCGGATTAATGGGCAACGAAGGTTTAATAACTCTAAATGCCACATCCAAATTAGATTTTATTAAAGCCCATCCAAAAACAAAAACATATGCAAAAGCATAAAGAAAACCTTTCGGGCTTAAATTTACATATTGCATTACATCGCATTTACGGCAAAATACAAATGAAATAAATGTTGCTATGACAAAACCCGAAATTAAAATATCCCTATCCAGCGAACCATTCAGCAAAAGCCACGTCAAAAAAGATAAGACAAAAGTTAAAAAAATGTTTTTATAATTCATCATATACTATAATTTATTGTTCGTTTTAAGCATAAAAAAAACATCCCTATGCATTGCGTAAATCGAGCATTTTAGAATGTTTAGAGTTCTCATAAAACAATTATATTTTGTTGTTTCAAAAGTACATTACTTTTTAGGTCATTTTTTTTATTGGTACTTAAAAATGAAAAATAAAAATATATATCGACATTAAAATAACAATAATCCTAAGTTTATTTTTTTATAGATATAAATATATTTATCTGAATAACTGATAATTATAAATAGCCTATAGATATCATACTTTTTAATAAAATTCACTATTTTTACATTCTCTAAAAAGAAACTATGGACGTAAACGAAAAGAGTTGTGCCATTTGTGGTGCCAAGTCGGTATGTTTCAAGCAACTTTCACTGCTTGAACTAGAACTTGCCGATGCTCACAGAGTAGAATTAAAATATAAAAAAGGTGAACATATTGCGAAACAAGGTTCATTTGTAACCCATGTACTTTATTTACAAAAAGGACTTATTAAAATATACATAGAAACGGAACAAGAAAACGACATTATTTTAAACATATTTAGAGGTGGCGATTATATTGGCTTACCCAATTTATTTACCAATGCTCCCCTTCAATACAGTGTAGCAGCTATTGAAGACAGCATTATTTGTGCTATCGATAAAACGGTCATTGAAAATCTTGTTCTTCAAAACGGGCAATTTGCAAAGACCATTATTCAAACCCTTAATAATTGTACACTTTTTCATTATCGCCGTCTTATCTCAGCCTCACAAAAACAACTCAACGGGCGTATGGCCGATGCTCTTTTACATCTTGCCAATCAAGTGTACCATAGTGATACCTTTACACTTTCTATGACCCGAAAAGAACTGGCTGAGCTTGCCGGCATGAGCGTTATGAGTGTTGTAAGAACGCTTAAAGATTTTGCTCAAAACAAAATCATTGCCGAAGAAAGCAATAACATCTTTAAAATACTCGACAAAGCTAAGCTCGAGAGTTACAGTAAATACGGCTAATCATGTTTACACTCGACACACCTATTTATATTATTGGTTCAGGTAATATTGCTTGGAACTTGACTAAAGCATTCACAAATGCCCAAATCAGCATTCGTGGAATATGGAGCCGAAACCATCAAGCTGCTCTCGAGATATCCCAAACATTCAACATTCCTATTATAGAAGAAAATCATCTTAGCCAATTAGACGGAATTTTTATTCTTGCAGTTTCTGATGCAGCAATAGAACCGGTAGCAAAAAAAATAAATCGTCAGGCTGGCATCATTCATACTTCGGGAAGCACCACCATCGATATATTAAACCAAACGCACCATCATGCAGGTGTTTTTTATCCGTTACAGACTTTTAGCAAACATAGGGATGTCGCCTTTAATCAGATTCCAATCCTAATCGAATATTCCAATGATGACATAAAAAACATTTTGGAAAACTGGACAACGAAACTGCAAACACAAAGTTATTTTTGCACCTCAGCCGACAGAATAAAATATCACATTGCAGCTGTCTTTGCCTGCAATTTTGTAAACCATATGATAGCACAGGCAGAATATTGGCTCGAAATTCATCAGCTAAGGTTCGATTTATTAAAACCGCTCATTACAGAAACCATACAAAAAGCTATGGAGCAAGGATCTCGCCAATCGCAAACAGGACCTGCTATTCGCAACGACCAAATTACCATTGAAAAACATTTAAAAACACTCGAACATTACGATGAACTAAAAAATTTATATAGCTTTGTAACTCAAAGTATCATGTCAAATTTAAAAAAAGAATGAATTTTAAAGAGAAACTTATAAACGTAAAAGCCTTTGTTTTTGATGTTGATGGCGTTTTTTCGGGCAATATTTTTTTATCATCTAATGGCAAACAATGGCGTTCGATGAACATAAAAGATGGCTATGCTGTTCAGTTAGCCATAAAAAAAGGATTTCCCATTGCTATCATTACAGGAGGCATGTGCGATGGTATTCGTCTCCGTTTCGAAGGGTTAGGAGTAAAAAATATTTACATGGGTTCAAGTAAAAAAACAGAAGCGTTTACGCATTTTATCAACTCTTATCAGCTCGATCCCCAAAGCATTATGTACATGGGCGATGATATTCCCGACTACGAAGTTATGAGGCAAGTAGGCATTCCGGTATGTCCTGCCGATGCAGCAGTAGAAATAAAAACTATTTCCAACTATATATCGCACATCAAAGGCGGAGAGGGTTGCGTTCGCGATGTTATCGAACAAGTGCTCCGTGCACAAGGCAAGTGGTTTGATAACGAATCGTTCCATTGGTAAAAAAATAATTTGGAAATGTGGAAATTTGAAAATATTATAATAATCATCCTGTTAATAATATTCAGTACCAACTTTTCAAGATTTTTTTATCTTATCTTCAAATCTTTATTTTTCAAATTTTGTACTTTCAACTTTATAAACTTTTTTGTATGAAAATATCAGATATTCTTAAGCTTATCCGTTATAAAAATCTTTTGATTATTGCACTTACAATGTATGCCATTCGCTATGGTATTATTTATCCCTTTTTACATAGTATAGCCTACGAAATTCAATTAGACGAACTACATTTCATATTACTTGTTATTGCCACAGTTTCCATTGCTGCTGCCGGTTATGCCATCAACGATTATTTCGACATCCGTTCCGATATTACCAATCATCCCGATAGTGTAATTGTAGGGACTAAAATACCTCGTCGCACTGCCCTCACCATCAATAATTTATTTAACTTTATCGGCGTTGCTTTAGGATTTTATGTTGCCTACCATATTCATTTAACCAAATTAGGCTTTATTTTCCTTGTAGTTTCGGGTTTACTATGGTTTTACTCCTCGTATTTTAAGAAAATGCTGTTGTGGGGAAACATTATTGTTGCTGCTTTTGCTGCATTAGTCCCTCTCATGCCCGTCTTATTCGAAATTCCTCTTTGGAACGACCTTATCGGTCCTAAAAGACCACCCGTTGAAGCCAAAACCATCAGTGTTATTTTCTTTTTTGCTTTGGGTTATGCCTATTTTGCCTTTTTATTAACGCTTATCCGCGAAATAATCAAAGATATGGAAGATGTTCAAGGCGATATGGAACTTAATCGCAATACTATACCTTTAACTTTTGGCATTCCCAAATCGAAACTTTTTGTATATGCTTTATCGATGATTACGATTTTAAGTATTGTTTTTATTTATATTATTTTTCTTAAAGACATATATTCCATCACTTATTTTACGCTAACCATTATTTTTCCTCTTATTTATTTAATGTATAAATTATCGAAAGCCCAAGCTCAAAAAGAGTTTTTCAAAATTAGCCAACAACTTAAGTGGGTAATGTTTGCTGGAATTTTATTTGTCTCATTTCTTTGGTTGCTTTTGTAATGTTGCTCGAAAAATTAAACGACTACAAATTATTATTAGGTTCACAATCACCACGCCGCCGTCAATTAATGGAGGGAGCCGGATTTAAGTTTCAATTACTTGAACCTCTTGAGGTGGACGAAATTTATCCTCCCCATTTAAAAGCACAAGAAATAGCTATTTTTTTGGCAGAATTAAAAGCTAACGCTTATCAAAATTATATAACAGACGATAAAACTATTTTAATCACTGCCGATACCATTGTTTGGCTTAATGAAAAAGTTTTAGGTAAGCCTATAACCCGCAACGATGCTATACAAATGCTAAATGCTCTTTCAGATAACGAACATATTGTTTACACAGGTGTTTGCATTAAAATGAAAGAAAAAAATAAAAGTTTCTTTGCTGAAACAAAAGTAAAATTTCGTGCTTTAAGTCAACAAGAAATAGAGTATTACGTTGATCAATATAAGCCATACGATAAAGCAGGTAGCTACGGAGCTCAAGAATGGATTGGCTACATTGCAATAAAAGAGATACAAGGTTCGTACTTTAATGTTATGGGATTACCTATTCAAATGCTCTACACAGAATTAGAAAAGTTGCTTACCGTCTAAAAAACCTTAAGGTTTCTTATTATTCAAAAAGCAAATAGCTGATTTAATTTTTAAAACATTAAAAAGTTTTCGGACGATTTTCATGATGCACAAAATACACATCGTTAGAATATTGCAAAGCCTCGCTATCGGACAATGGTTTTAACTGGTCATTATCTAAAGCATAAACTAAATATCCCAATGATTTCATTAAATTCAGTGTTGCCTTCTTTTGCTCACCACCCAATTCACACTGAATAACAGGCTTGTGTTTCTTGAAAGTTTCTTGCATATTCGAAAAAACATAATATTCAAACCCTTCGACATCGCACTTAACAAAATCCAATTTTTGAATATCGCTAAACAGTTTATCAGGGACTTTCATTTCCACTTCAAACGTTTTAGCTATCGTTTGTCCTTCGTTTTTATCAAGCACATGGGTCATTCCGTGATGAATTACCCCACCTACAACCGGTAAACCCATTTGTATTTTCTTTTCTTCGCTTCCAAGTGCATAAGGAAATAAAACGTAATGATTACGGCAATTTGATGGAATATTTTTCATCAACACCACCCTAAAATCGGGTATAGGTTCAACGGCATAAACTCTTCCCTCAACACCAGCATATTTGCATAAAAAATGTGAATAATAGCCTACATTAGCGCCTATATCCAAACAAGTATCACCCCTTTTTACTATTTTTTTTAGAAAAAACAATTCAGGGTACTTGCTTTTTAACATCCCCCATCGAATCATACAAATATAAACCTTGCTTATAAGCCTTAAATAACCTCGAAGACCGAGTATTGAATAAATAATCTTTCTTATTGTTTTCATTCCTTTATTTCTTCAAAATCAACATATTCTCCATCATCTTGCTTAACTATTCTCTTATTTTTAAAATGCACATTTATACTATCATTTCTATCTTCATAATATCTTTCATTAGATGTAAATACCTTGCCCACCGTCCGTTTAACTTTCCACATAATTCTCCGAACAATAACAAGAGCAATGAGTAAAATAGTTACTACAACTATAAATAGAATCAATATAAGATTAAAAATAAACATAACTCAATTTTAGTACAAAGGTAGTGATTTAGCGTTTAAAAGATATTTTTTCTATCAAAAAAAAGCTTTACCTTGCGAAAAAAAAATATATGAAAAAAGTATCGTTAATTTTTTCAAGTTTAGTAACCATAGCTGTTTTATCAACAGCACAAGTTCAACCCGATAAAGCTATTTTTAAAGAATCAAAACCGGGTTTTTATCAGAATGTTATAATGAAAGACATTCAACAAGTAAACGAGCAACTTGCTCCGCCCCAAACATATAAACGTTTTAAAGCCGATATGACCGGCAAAGATTTACCCAATAAAGTAGATTTGTACAAACAACAATGGCATAATGCTCCCATTTCGCAAGGGAATGCAGGAACATGTTGGGCTTTTTCGACTGTTTCTTATTTCGAATCAGAAGTCTATCGTCTTACACAACAAAAAGTTAAATTAAGCGAAATTTACATTGCATATTGGGAATATGTAGAAAAAGTTAAAGAATTTGTTCGCACCCGTGGCAAATCGATTGTAGAAGAAGGCAGCGAAGCCAATGCTGTAACTCGAATGATTAAAAAATATGGCATTGTACCTTGGGAACAATACAATGGACTTATCCATGGTAGAAAATACCACACACACGAACAAATGAAAAGCGAAATGGATAATTATTTAAAATGGGTCAAAGAAGCTAATGCATGGAACGAAGAAGCTGTTGTAGCTACCGTAAAATCTATCATGAATTATCATATTGGCGAACCTCCAACTCAAGTAAATTGGAACGGTAAAACCATGACACCTCAACAATTTGCTAGCGATATCTTAAAAATCAATCCCGATAATTATGTTGACATTCTTTCGTATATGCAAGAACCTTTCTATCAAAAAGTATTATACGATGTACCCGACAACTGGTGGAAAAGTACCGAATATTACAATGTTCCTTTAGATGAATTCATGAAAGCCTTAAATAAAGCCGTAGAAAATGGTTATACTGTTGCTATTGGTGGCGATGTAAGCGAACCCGGCTTCGACCCCGAAACACAATGTGCTATTATTCCTACTTTCGATATTCCGTCAAACTTCATAACCGACGAAGCACGACAGTTTCGATTCTCTAATAAGACTACTACCGACGACCATGGGGTTCATTTAGTAGGCTATACCGATTACAAAGGTTCACGCTGGTATCTTATTAAAGATTCTGGTGCTGGCTCACGCAACAATAATCCCACTGCAAAAGAATTTGGCTATTACTTTTTTAGAGAAGATTACGTAAAGCTTAAAATGATGAACTTTACCGTTCATAAAGATGCCGTTAAGGATTTGCTTTCAAAATTTAAAACAAAATAAAAAATGAAGCGATTTTTATTAACAGTTGCATTAAACTTTTTAGTGCAACTGTTTTTATATAGTCAGGTTAGTACCGACACCATTAAAACAGTAGCTTTAAATTTTTTTAAAGCTAAAGCACAAGCATTTCAAAACATTCAAGCAAAAAATGTTGCAATTACAGACATCATTCCCAATGCTTCTCACAAAAGCATTCCCGATTATTACATTTTGAACATGAATCCCAAGGGATTTGTAGTGGTAGCCAACGACTACACTTCGATTCCTATCATCGCTTATGGCTTCGAATCCTCATTTAATCGCGACATGCATAACCCCGCTTTTGATTGGTGGATGAAACACCGAACCAACGAAATTGCATCCAATCGAAATAAAAAACTACCATTTAACAAGCAATGGCAAGAATTTATGACCCAACAGAATATTAAGACAACCAAAGCTGTTGCACCTCTTGTCATTACAAAATGGGATCAAGGCAAATATTACAACAGTGCCTGTCCTGCCGACCCAAATGGTCCCGATGGACATTGCGTAACTGGCTGCGTTGCCACCGCTGTTTCTCAACTTATGTATTACCACCGCTGGCCCTTATCGGGAACAGGATACCATGGGTATTCACACCCTAATTACGGATTTATTGAAGCCAACTTCGATACTTGTCATTACGATTACAACGAAATGACACCTGTACTAACAAATTATAACCATTCTGCATCTTTATTATTATTTACTACTGGTATTAGTTTCGATATGGTATATGGTCCCGATGGCTCCGGCGTTTGGAATCATTCAGTCGCTAATTCTATGAAAACATATTTTAAATATTGTCCCGAAACACGTTATATATTCAGAGATAGTACAACACTCCATTGGGACAGCCTTGTTAGGACAAACCTCGATGCTCGCAAACCTCTTTATTATGCCGGTTGGGAAGATACTACCTACACCATGGGGCATGCTTTCGTATGCGATGGCTATCAAGACAGTGGTTATTATCATTTTAACTGGGGCTGGGGTGGTTATTTAGATGGTTATTTCTATTCCAATCAACTTAATCCGGGCGGTTCAAACTTTAATATAAGTCAAGAGCTTATTGTGGATATTTTTCCCGACACACTTGCCTACAATTACCCTTTATATTGCCAACAAGACACCATAACCTATTCTGCCGGAACAATTACAGCAGGAAATGGCATAAAACCCTATTTGCCCAATAGCAACTGCAGCTGGCTTATCAATCCCGAATGTGGCTCGAGTGTTCAGTTGCAATTCAATACTTTTGACCTTGCTCAAGGCGATACCTTGTTTATATTCGATGGAACTAGCGAACAAAGCAACCTATTGCAATTTTTTACTCAACAACATCAACCTATACTCACATCTGAATCATCGCCAACTACTTTAAAAACAACATCCAATCATGCATTCATAAAATTTACAACCGACAACTTTACAGAAGGTAATGGTTTTAACTTGTCCTTTTCGTCTAAATACTGCGGCATAGATACACTTACAGCTCCTTCGGGGGTATTTTCGGATGGAAGTGGCGATTGCGATTACAACAACAATACCAACTGCCGTTGGATACTTGCGCCACCCAATGCCCAAGCAATTAGTATCCAATTCACCGATTTTCAACTCCCTGCAGGCACTACCAATGATTACATACTTATTTACAAAAACTCCATTTCTTCTTCTAACTTAATATGTAACTTAAATGCAAACAACCCACCCACCAATGCCATATATGTAGATGCAGGTAAAGCCATCGTTCGCTTTATTTCGAATTATTCGGTTACGGATGCTGGATGGACAGCTACCTACGCAGATGTTACCAACATAGTACCACAAAAATATTCTTTGTTAAATATATTTCCCAATCCTGTAAATGAGCAAAGTATAATCACTTCCGATTCTCCCATTCATCAAATCATTGTCTCGGATATAACAGGAAAAATCATTGCCCAACAGCAACTTGCATCAAGTCAACAAATCAATCTGAATTCCCTATGCCCTCATCTTAAAGCCGGCATCTATTTTTGCAAAACCAACCTTGGCACAATTAAGATAATTTGTACGAAAGAATATTAATTCTTTAATCAAGACCTTTACAAAACTCCTTTTTGTTATTGCGAAACTGATGAAATCAGACAAAGCAATCTAAACTGCCCACCATTCACAATCGACAAATGACAAAGAACGTTGAAAAAGATGGCTTCGTCACTCCACTCATCGCAATAAGGAATAACATTATGAGACCTTTGCAAAACTCTTTTTTGTTATTGCCATCCCTTCTCGTCATTGTGAATGAAGGGTTGGCATGGTGTTTTGGTCCCGAGAAATCGGGAGAAGCAATCTTTCCGATGCACGTTTTCATTGTGTTGTGTGTGTGGTGGAGATTGCTTCTTCTTCTCTTTTTTAAGAGAAGAATCGCAAAGACGGTAAGGGGATGCGTTCGCTCGCCATGACGTGAAAGTTACACATTGCTTCTTTTTTATCATTTAGATTGTTCTAATGTAATAGATAAAAAGCAATACAAATAATTAAAATAAATTTGAAATTTTTATCACAATAAACGAGTACGTTTTTTAGTTTTGCAAAGGGTTCGTTATTTTTTATTTTTGAAATGGTCTTTATAAGATATTAAGACTATGCCTATATAAAACTCAGATTCGATCAAATAAATGCTTAATATTGACTTTAAGCTTAGAAATCGCGTTTAATATCTTTTTCATCAGGGACTTGATCATCAAAAACACGCGGCTTCTTGAGTAAATGTGTAGGCATAAAAAATTTATTGGCAATAAGTGTAGGAATAACGGCACTGGCAATAACAGTGCCTACAATTAACGAATATTGTTCCTGACTGATGATATTATGCGATAAGCCAAATAATGCTGATATGGTTCCAAAAGTTAAACCAGTTGACATCAGCAGTGTATAATACCACCGTTCACGTGTAAACTTTTTGAAATTATAATTCCAGCGTTCTTTCTGATGATGCCTGAAAATACGAATTGTAGGATATAAACCAAATATTTTTGAAGTTACTTTTGCAGCAAAGAGTAAAACAAATACAAAAGGAGCAGCAACAAGTGCAGGCAACGACATCAACGCACCGGCTCTTAAAAAGTATAATGGTGTTAAAAAACCTACCGTTAAAGTTCTAAGTCTTCGTACAAAATGCCCATCTTTTTCCATTGTTCTCGCAAGCACCATTCCAATGATATATACCGGTAATACTGGCTCGCTGTCAGACCATAAAGCAAGCACACTCATCGAAAGCAATACAAACAATATCCATTTGGCTCTTATCTCAGCCGTTTTATAGGCAAAATGTTTTATCAAAAAATCGGTAAAAATAGGAAGTATAAAAATCAATAACACCGTAACTACCACAAAAACAAGCGTTCTGTATGTAAAAGGTGCGAAAATAATTCCCAATCCTATAACGGTACCCAAATCGTTTATGAAACAAGCACCTAAAATGCCTTTACCATATTCGGTTTTATTAAAACCATACTCCAGCATAACAGCATAAACTACTGCCATCGAAGTAGTTGATAAGGCTATACCTGTCAACAAACTAGCTCTTATATCCCAGCCTATTAAATAATAAGCGACTAAAAAACTACCCACAAAAGGCGCAAAAAATCCCACTAAGCCCACCACCGAAACTTCTTTAATTTTAGTTTTTATGGTATCGGGATCGAGTTCGGCTCCAGCTAAAAAAGTAAGCATCACGGCACCTAAACCTGTGCAAAACTTTAACCAATCGGCTTGTAATGAAAGATGATCGAAAAAGCCCAACTTATAAGCAAAAAAGCCTATTACCGAACCTACTAAAATCTCCATTAAAGCCATAGAGATTTTTAAGCGATTAGCCATAATGGTAGATAGCACCGCGGCTAAAAACCAAAAAGCAGCAATTAAATAAATACTAATCATAAAAATGCTAATAAATATAAGAAGTAGGAGTTATCAGCACTATTGCAATTAAGGGCGAACTCCATCGCCAAAAGTGGGCACAAAGGTATAAATTATTCTTCTAAATAATGATTACCGTTATAACCAATTTAATTTTAGAAAAACCTCAATTGAAACATATAGTATATTGGCTAAAGATACATTAACCTCTTGTCATTTCCTTTAGTTGCAACATCGGTCAAATTGCTCAACTATTCAAAAATTGTTAATCGATAAAAAAATAATAGTATCTTCTTTAATTGACGCATAGCTATAACAGAATGGATGAACGCTTATTCACAATAATGCACTTTTTACTTCATTACATAAAAAAAAACTAAACAAGCTTCTACTAACATATGTTAATTTTTCTTTAAAACATGGTTGGAAATTTGGTGGAAAAAATAATTTATAGTAATTTAGTACCGATTTAGATTGAATCAATTATTATGTTTAACTAATTAAATATCAAATATTATGTCAGTATTAGTAGGAAAAAAAGCTCCCAGTTTTAAAGCAAAAGCCGTAGTAAACGGTGGCGAAATTGTTAACGATTTTAGCTTAGACCAATTTTTAGGTAAAAAGTATGTTATTTTCTACTTTTATCCCGCCGATTTTACCTTTGTATGTCCAACCGAAATCATTGCTTTTCAGGACAAGCTAAAAGAATTCGAAAGCCGCAACGTAGCTGTTGTAGGTTGTTCAACCGATAGTGAATTTTCGCATTGGAAATGGCTCAATACCGAATTAAAAGACGGTGGTATTAAGGGCGTAACTTATCCATTAGTAGCCGATTCGAGCAAAACCATTGCCGAAAACTATGGCATACTTGCAGGTGAATACGATTACGACGAAAACGGCAAAGCTATTTTCAATGGTGCACCAGTGGCCTATCGTGCCCTTTTCTTCATCGATAAAGAAGGTATTGTTCGCCATCAGGTAGTAAACGACCTTCCATTAGGACGTAGTATCGAAGAAGCACTCCGCATTGTTGATGCTTGGCAATTCTTCGAAGAAAACGGCGAAGTATGCCCTGCCGATTGGCACAAAGGACAAAAAGCATTAAAACCCACATTCGATGGCATTGCTAACTATTTAGCAGAACACAAGTAAAAAACAAATTCATCACTTTTTAAGGTTGGCTTTTAAGTCAACCTTTTTTATTTCATTAAATTTTTATTCTAACTTTACATGCTTTTTTCCGTATAAAAAGCGTTTAATTGAAAAGCATGAAAAAAGTTTACTTTACTGTATTGTGTTTAGTCTTCGTAGCTTTCAAAGCATATTCATTTCAAGATAATAAAAAAATTGATTCTTTATTTAATAAAATAAAAAGCCATAAAATTGACACCAATACAGTCAAAAACTTAATTCAAATAGCCGATGAATACGAAAATGTATCATACGATAGTGCTACCAAATACAATTTATTAGCTATTCGTTACGCCGATGTTATATATTACAGTTCTCATCAATTCGATGCCCAAAAAAGAGCCTTTCAACTTAAGGCAATAGCACTCAAAAATATTGGCATCATTAATACCATTCATTCAGAACTCGATAAGGCTTTAGAATATTATTTTCATTCCTTGCGAACCTATTCTCTTATTGACGACAAAAAAGGCATGGCTGCCATGTTTCGTTATATTGGCATAGCCTACTACTACCAAGGCAATTACGATCTTGCTATCAAATATTACAAGTATTCGATGAATTTTGCCATCGCCACTCGCGATTCAGTCCAACTTTCAAACGTTTACTCCAATATAGGCATCATATACCATCGTCAAGGTGAATATGAAAAAGCCATGGAGTTTTATATCAAACAAATGAAATTGCTCGAAAGTACAAATGACCCCAAAGGATTATCGGCTTGCTATATAAATTTAGGTAACCTCTATAAAGACCAAAAAAATTACAACGAGGCACTTCGTTATTACCATTTAGCACTTCCTATTAAAGAAAAATTAGACGACCAACAAGGAATTGCCAATGTTATAGCAAACATAGGTAGCGTTTATTACAAAAAAAACGATTTAGTTAAAGCCATCACATATTTTTTTAAGGCATTGAGCATTTACGAAACATTAAACGACAAACAAGGTCAATCTACCTGCTATTCCAATTTAGGAGCCATATATTCACAATTGAAAAATTATGAAAGAGCACTTGAATATTATCTAAAATCAGATAAAATTGACCATGAAATAGGCGATAAAATTGGTAATTTATATAACCTTGGAGGTATTGCAAATGCTTATCTTATATTAGCTGATTCTATTAAAAACGATGCTCAAAAAAAATTATATTCACAAAAAGCACTGGAATATGCTAAAAAACTCGAAAAACTCTCAATACTATCTAAGGTAAATGCAGAACGTTTAGAAGCATATATTTATATTTATAGAGCTAACAAATGTTTAAACAATTACAAAATGGCCATCGATTATGCTGATAAAGTAATGAAGCTTGGCGATAGCTTAGTCTCCGAGCACAGTACTCAAGTACTCGCCGAAATGCAAACTAAATACGAAACAGAAAAAAAACAATTACAGATAGAAAAATTAAATAAAGAAAATGAATTAAAACAAATTAAGCTCGAAAAAAGCGAACTACAACAAAAACGACAAAAAATCATCATCTATTTTATTTTAGCCATTTTTTTCACGGTTGTGGTATTTTCATTTTTCCTATCGAAACTATATCTGCAACTCAAAAAATCGCATGCTTTATTAAATCAACAGAAAAAGGAAATTGAACTCAAGAACGAAGAACTGCAAACTGCCAACGAAGAAATTCGCAAGCAAAAAGAAGAAATTGAAACCCAACGCGATATTGTAACAGCTCAAAAAGAAGAAATTGAAATCATTAACAAAAAGTTAACCGACAGCATCGAATATGCCTCGAATATTCAGCAGGCCGTTTTGCCCGAACCATCGTATGCTCTTGAACGTTTGCACGAACTATTTGACTTGTTTATATTCTTCAAACCCAAAGATATTGTTTCAGGCGACTTCTACTGGTTTACCAATATCGATAATATTTATGTTTTTGCTGTTGCCGATTGTACCGGGCACGGAGTTCCCGGCGCTTTTATGAGTATGTTAGGCATTAGTCTTTTAAACGAAATTGTTCGAAAAAGAGAAGTAACTACCGCCTCACAAGTCCTCGAAGAATTACGAAAAGGCATTATTCATGCACTGCATCAAAAGGGCAAACAAGGTGAACAAAAAGACGGCATGGACATCTCATTTATTGCAATAGACAAAGACAAACACGAAATGCAATTTGCCGGAGCTAATAATACTATTTACTTAGTTAGAACGTGTGAAAACGAACAACCAACAACCCATCAACTTATCAAATATTGTGGCGACAAAATGCCAGTTGCTATATACGAGCGAATGCAATCATTTACCAACCATGTCATCGAAATCAAACAAGGCGATATTATTTACCTTAACTCCGACGGTATTAAAGACCAATTTGGCGGACTTCATGGCAAAAAGTTCTTAGCAAAACAATACGAAAACGTTTTACTTGCCCATGCTCACCAAAGCATGAATGAACAGAAAAAATCATTAGAACAAGCTGTTTATCAATGGCAACATTGCGAGTCGAATTGCTACGAACAAACAGACGATATTACAGTAATAGGCATTAAAATTCTATTTTAAACATGTGCGGTATTTGTGGGTATTTTTCTTTCAATCAGCCCTTAGCGATTGATTCCCTAAAAAAAATGACCGATGCACTAAAACATCGTGGACCCGATGCCACAGGGCATTTTTCTGAAAATACCGTAGCACTTGGACATACCCGCCTTAGCATCATCGACCTTTCAGAAAATGCCAATCAACCTATGCTTTCGCACAACCAACGATATGTTATTGCATTTAACGGAGAAGTTTACAACTACAACGAAATAGCACAACAGTTTGGTATTGAACAACACACACATTCCGACACCGAGGTTGTTTTAGAGACCCTTGCTAACCAAGGAATAGAAGCCATTCATAGTTTCAATGGAATGTTTGCCATTGCCCTATACGATAGGCACGAACAAACGCTTACCCTTATCAGAGACAGGATTGGAATAAAACCCTTGTTTTATTTTTGGGATGGGAACCATTTTGCTTTTGCTTCGGAATTGAAGGCATTGCTCACCCTCGATTTTATTAAAAGCAAATTAACGATAAACAAAATAGCACTTACCGACTATTTACATGTTGGTTTTATCCCCGAACCTCATACCATTTATAAAAATATTTATAAATTTCCGGCAGGCTACTTTGGTATTTTAAAAAAAGGAAATTTTACCATTCAAAAATATTGGAATATCAGTGAACAAATAAAAAAACAAAGCATTCAAAATGTAGAGCAAGCAAAAAGCGAACTAAAGGAATTGCTCATTAGTTCTGTACAACAAAGGCTCATTAGCGATGTTCCCTATGGTATATTTTTAAGTGGAGGTATCGATTCGTCGGTAGTGGCAGCCATCGCTCAACAATTAACCGGCAATATCAAAACCTTCTCCATAGGATTTAAAGAAGCAAAATACAATGAAGCTCCCTATGCTAAAGCAGTTGCTGATTATTTACACACTCAGCATACCGAATTTACTGTTACGCACAACGATGCGATTTTGCTGATTCATGATATTATTACCCAATACGATGAACCTTTTGCCGATGCATCGGCCATACCAACCATGCTTGTATCAAAACTTGCTAAAAACGAAGTTTCGATGGTATTGAGCGGCGATGGTGGCGACGAACTCTTTTGGGGCTACGGTGCTTATCACTGGGCAAAAAGGCTCTCCAATCCCATGATTAAAAGCCTACGTTATCCATTAGCAGCTTGCTTAGCATTAGGAAAGAGCCGACAAAAAAGAATCGCAGAAATGCTCCGCTACTCAAACAACGATTTTTTACCAGCACATATTTTATCACAAGAACAATATTTTTTTAGAACACAAGAAATAAGTTCCTTGCTTCGCCTCGATTATCATTCGTCAGCATCGTTTCGCAAGCCTAACATTACCCATCGAGCCTTAAATATTGTTGAACAACAAGCTATGTTTGATTTTTGTTATTACCTTAAAGACGATTTATTGGTAAAAGTTGACAGAGCCTCGATGAAATATGCCTTAGAAGTTCGCGTACCACTGCTTGACTACCGAATAGCCGAATTCGCTTTCAATCTTTCACCGGAACTTAAACACAAAAAGGGTTGCGATAAATATCTGCTCAAACAAGTATTATTCGATTATATTCCCCCTTCCTACTTTGACCGACCCAAATGGGGATTTGCCCTTCCGCTCAATCATTGGCTCAAAAAAGAGCTTAAACCTCTAATAAACGATTACTTGAATCTTGAAAAAATTGAACAACAAGGCATATTAAATCCTCATATTGTAAAACAATTATTAAACAACTATGCTTCGGGGAACGATTATCTTTATGGAAGAGTTTGGAATTTGCTGATACTTCAAATGTGGTTGGAGAAAAACACTAACTTAACCTTGCTCTAAAAGATTTATACCCATCTTGACTAACTGATATTACTTAACCGAAAGAACCTTGAACTCAATTCTACGGTTCATCGCTCTTCCGTCCTCGTCACCATTAAAAGCAATGGGTTGGGTTTCGCCATACCCTTTGGCTACCAATCGCTCTTTCTTAATGCCCTTGCTTATGCAATAATCGACTACTTTTTGGGCTCTACGTTGCGACAATTCCATATTTTTATTATCGTCGCCAACATTATCGGTATGTGCAGCTATTTCAACTGTAACTTTTTTATTTACCTTTAAAAACGATACAAACCTATCCAATTCGCAAATAGATTCAGGCAAAAATTCATCGCTACCATCTTTAAAAAAAACATTATTTAAGCGTGCAACCTGCGATTCCATTACCGGAGCTAAAAACAAATTTTGTTCGTCAATTTCGGTATATTGTTCTAAGTTAGTTAAATCGAGGAATTTTGTAACCGAATAATATCCTTCGGCAAGCGCCATGTAACCATACTTTTTACCGTGTGGGAGTATAATTTTATAATTTCCATTGCTGGGGTCTGAACGAGCAATGCCAACTTCTTTGCCTTCGGGTAACAACTCCCAAACAATTCGAGCTTCGACCGGTTGCATATTTCGCTCGTTGACTACCTTACCCGAAATTAAAACAACCGCTTGACTCCCTTGTGAAAAAATATTTGTAGTGAATAATAAACCAATAAGTACTAATAAACTGCGTTTCATCATAAATTTTAAAAAATAAAATTCTTTCAAAAATAATCAAATTATCAACATCTAATTATTTAGAAAAAATTTTAATAAAGAACACATATCATGATTTCTAATTCATCAAACTTAACCAAATCAATTCATCATCACATCAACTAATCATCACATCAATAAAACAACCTATCCAGCCCATCCTTCTCTATCGAGACTTCTATATTGAATAGCTTCTGCTACATGTTCGGGCATAATATTTTCTGCTCCTTCTAAATCGGCTATCGTTCGCGACACTTTCAAAATTCTATCGTATGCACGCGCAGAAAGTCCTAAACGATTCATTGCATTTTTCAATAAGGTATTACTTACATCGTTAAGTACACAATACTTTTGTATTTGCTTACTATTTATTTGTGCATTGCAATGAACACCGGTTATTTCTTTATAGCGTTCTTCCTGAATTTTCCGAGCCCTTATCACGCGTTCACGAATTTGCTCGCTTGTTTCGTTTTTCTGCTTGTACCCTGCTAATTTATCAAAAGGAACCGGCACCACTTCTAAATGAATATCAATACGGTCGAGCAAAGGTCCTGAAATACGGCTTAAATATTTTTGACGCACACCCGGCGAACAAACGCACTCTTTTTCGGGATGATTGTAATATCCACAAGGACAAGGATTCATCGAAGCCACTAACATAAAACTTGCCGGATATTCAATACTAAATTTGGCTCGGCTAATCGTTACCAAACGATCTTCGAGTGGCTGACGCATTACTTCAAGCACAGTACGCTTAAACTCCGGCAATTCGTCGAGAAAAAGCACTCCGTTGTGAGCGAGTGAAATTTCACCCGGTTGCGGAAAAGTACCACCACCCACTAACGCAACATCGCTAATCGTATGATGAGGTGAACGAAAGGGGCGTACCGTCATCAGCGATGAATTTTTATCGAGCAAACCAGCAACCGAATGAATCTTTGTTGTTTCTAAAGCTTCGTCTAAAGTAAGTGGTGGTAATATGGTAGGAATTCGTTTAGCCAACATTGTTTTTCCTGCACCCGGTGGACCTATTAAAATAATATTATGCCCACCTGCAGCAGCGATTTCTAATGCCCGTTTTACATTCTCTTGCCCTTTTACATCGGCAAAATCGATTTGATAATTATTGTAATTAGCATAAAACTCCTGCTCTAAATCGACCGATATTTTCTCGAGTGGATTTCGTTGCTCAATAAAATCGATAACATCTGAAAGCGTTTCGGCACCATATACATCGATATCATTCACCACAGCTGCTTCACGAGCATTTTGCTTAGGCAAGATTAAAGCCTTAAAGCCTTCGTTACGCGATTGAATGGCAATGGGCAAAGCTCCTTTTATGGGCTGTATTTTGCCATCGAGCGAAAGTTCCCCCATAATCACATATTCATCTAATTTAGGTGCATGAATTTGTCCACTTGCAGCCAAAATGCCTAAGGCAATGGGCAAATCGTACGATGATCCTTCTTTTTTAATATCGGCAGGAGCTAAATTGATAATAACCTTTTGACCTGGCATACGGTAATTATTTACCTTCAACGCCGATTCTATACGTTGTAAACTTTCTTTTACAGCATTATCGGGCAAACCAACAAGATAATATTTTATACCTTGAATAGCATTTACCTCAATCGTTATTGTAGTTGCATTTATTCCATAAACAGCACTTGCATAAACTTTTACCAGCATAACATATTTCTTATTTCATTAAAAAAGTTATTAACAAATAGTTTTTAACAAAAATAATCTAAATATTTGAATAAGCTATTGAATTTTTATAAAATATAGCTACATTTGTGAACATAGATTTTACGTTATCACCTTATAATTTTATTATTTTGAAAGTAAGTCATTTAATATTAATGTTTCTAATTTTTTGTGCCTTTTTAATGAATGCACAAGACTCACTAGTATTGCCATTGTCGGTAGATACTTTTTCGGCCGGACCTATTAATGATGAAGAATATGAAGAAGAAGACATTTTTAACGCTAATATAAATGTATATTACCAACCCCATACAATAGACCATTATTTTGACGTACCCGCATACAACCAATATTTCTTTTGGGATACGATTAACATCCATCCCTACAAAAGTAAGATGAACCTATTTGATAATAACAAAACCGTTGAATTAGTAAATAATGAACATTTTTTTACATTTCCAACTACATCGAATAGAATTACTTCTGAATTTGGTTGGCGTCGCTGGAGATATCATTATGGAATTGACGTTGGACTAAATATAGGTGATACCATTGTTTCTGCTTTTGATGGTATAGTTCGGATTGCTAAATATAGCAAGTCATATGGCTATACTGTTGTTGTGAGGCATTACAACGGCTTAGAAACACTATATGCACATTTATCGAAGCTTTTAGTAAGCCCTAATCAAGAAGTTAAATCGGGTGAAATAATTGCACTTGGTGGCAATACCGGACATTCAAGCGGTCCTCACTTACATTTTGAAATACGATATTTAGGAGGTCCTATTAACCCTAATGAAATCATTAACTTTCAAAATAAATCCTTAAAATACACGTCAATAACCTTAGACCAATGCCTCTTTAATTATCTTACCGAAATTCATAAAGCACGCTACCATACTGTTCGCAAGGGCGACAACTTAGGAAAAATTGCTCGTAAATATGGCGTTTCAATAACCCGCTTGTGTAAGCTCAATAAAATTAGTAGAAAAACCATTTTACGTCCAGGTAGAAAAATTCGATATACATAATTTGTTAGTTTTTTTTAACGTTATGCTTAATTCAAAATAACGTTTAATTATTCTATTTTTGCAAAAAAAAATATGGAAAACGAAATCAATCATAATCCTAAATCAAAAGCATCGTTATTGATGCTAATCACAATCATTCTTCTACTATTATCTAACATTTTCTTTATTTATAAATTCTACACCATGCGCAAAGAAAAGGTCTATGTGCAAGTAGAACTCAAAGACACCGAGAATGAAAAACAACAAATTGAAGAACAACTCAAAGATATGCTCAATCAATATAATACACTTAAAACAGATAATTCAAAAATATCAGCAGAACTAGAACAAGAAAAAAATAAAATAAAAGAATTATTAGAAGAGATAAAAAACATTAAATCGGCGAATGCATATCAAATAAACCAATATAAAAAAGAATTAGGCACCCTTCGAGAAATTATGCGAAGTTATATTGTACAAATTGATTCGCTCAATACTCGCAATAAATTATTAACTGAAGAAAATCGAAAAGTTAAAACCGACTACCAAAAAGTAGTAACCGAAAAAGAAGATTTAACTCTAAAGAAACAAGAACTTGAACAAAAAGTTGATATTGCCAGCACTTTAAGAGCTATCAACATTACTTCAGTAGCCGTTAACGACAAAGCCAAAGAAGTAAGTAAAGCAAAACGCACCACCAAAATTAGGGTATGTTTCACACTCACCGAAAATGCAATTGTAAAACCTGGTAATCGTTTTGTATATATTAGAATTGCTCGCCCCAATAAAGAAATTCTTCCAAATCCTGATGGAGAATTATTCTCGTTTATGGGAAATACTATACTATACTCTGCCAAACGCGAAATTGACTACCAAAACAAAGACATCGACATGTGTATATATTGGACCAATGATGGTAGCCTAACCGAAGGAGTTTACAATGTTGATATTTTTTGCGATGGGAAGCAAATTGGTAGCGATACCTTTATGCTAAAGTAATTTTAATCAATCTTTTCGAATCGTTGATTTCTACGACGAGGAATAAATCCTGCTTCAGTAATCATTTGCTTCATTCCATCAATAGCAATGGTTGTATTATGAGCTCCAGCAGCCGAAACCACATTTTCTTCGATCATTATCGAGCCCATGTCGTCGGCACCCGCATGCAAACAAACCTGTGCAACATCTTTACCAACTGTTAGCCAAGAAGGTTGAATATGAGGTATATTATCTAAAACAATTCTACTGATAGCTAACATACGAATATATTCGGTTGCTGTTACTTTATTAAGGCGATACTTTTTTTCTAAACGAGTACCATTTAATTGTACAGGCCAAAGCACAAAATTTAAAAATCCGGGAGCATCTGGTGGCTTTTGTTCTTGCAATTTACGCAATGCTAAAAGATGCTTAAAACGCTCTGATAGGGTTTCTACATGGCCAAACATCATAGTTGCCGAGGTAACAAGCCCAAGACTATGTGCTACTTTCATAACTTGAAGCCACTCATCGGCAGAACACTTCGCTGGCGATACTATTTTTCGTACCCGATTGCTCAATATTTCAGCTCCGGCACCCGGTAAACTATCGAGTCCGGCATCGATAAGCGCTTTTAATATATATTCAATACTTTTTTTTTCTTGTTTTGCTAAATAAAAAACCTCGGCCGGTCCTAAAGCATGCAACTTTAATTTTGGGAACTCTTTTTTTAATAAACTGAACAGTTGAAGATAATAGTTTAAATCTAATCGTGGATGTAAGCCCCCTTGAAGCAAAATCTGTTCACCTCCCATTGCAAAAAGTTCTTCAATTTTTTGTCTATACTCATCCATTGTTGTTATGTATGCATCTTTGCTATGAGAACCTCTACAAAAATTGCAAAAAGAACATTGAACCGTGCATACATTTGTGATATTTATATTTCTATCAATAAGCCAAGTTACTTCATTAGAAGGGTTTATTTGCATTCGTACTTCATGAGCTATTTGCATGATGGAAGACAAATCGTATCTTTCACAAAAATTTAAAATACTTGTAACTGTATCTAATTTCATTTATTCTCTTTATAATTATTTCCTATAAAAATGTATATTTATAATTAACTCTTTTTAAAAGAACAAAATTGGTCGATTCTTTTATTTTAATAAACTCACGACAATTAATTAATCCCATTATACATGAATTCAGCTCATCAGAAGAATGAAAAGGATAATAAGATTTCTTATAAACAAAAACATAAGCTGCATCTTTAATATTTGGGAAATGATATATTTTATCTCTAAAAGCCAATCGAGGTGCTAAATTGGAAGATACTGATAAAATAGCATTCTGGGGTATTTCGTTTTCAAATTGCTCGTAATCTTTAAAGTTAATGTCAGATTTATAATGTTTGGAATTGTAAAAAGCAACATTTACTTTATCGTAATACAATGCCCTTGAATTATCGATGCTTGATATTGTTGCTAATATAGTAATAAGCGAAAATACAGAAACTAAAAATAATTGCTTGTAGTATGAAAATTTTTGAATAAAATCTATAACTGCTAAAATAATAATTGGCACAAATTCTATACTATAATGAGATTTTATTCCCCACATACTTTCAGAATTCGAAAACATTTTTTGTGCAATTAATGGAATAATCATGATTAAATATTTTGGATTGATTAAAACTAAAAATCCACCTGACACTAAGAACATATAATAAAACTCAGACTTAATGCCAAAATATTCGGGATTCGTATCAGGAGATTCAAATAATAACGAAAACACATATTTAGGTTCAGTAAATATATTTGTAATAATTTCGCTAAGCGATGAACCCAAATAAATATATTTATCTGTTTGAATTGTACCTAAACCTTGATTCAAATATTTCATTACATAAAATGAAATAACTACAAAATAAATAAAAGAGAAAATAATTAAGGGAACTTCTAGTTTTAATTTTTCACGAATCGTTCTG
>JABUFC010000009.1:52500-73570 GCA_013314715.1 Bacteroidales bacterium
TGTACAAGGCCCGGGAACGTATTCACCGCGCCATGGCTGATGCGCGATTACTAGCGAATCCAGCTTCACGGAGTCGGGTTGCAGACTCCGATCCGAACTGAGATCGGCTTTAGGGATTAGCTCCTTGTCACCAAGTGGCTGCCCTCTGTACCGACCATTGTAACACGTGTGTAGCCCTGGATATAAGGGCCGTGCTGATTTGACGTCATCCCCACCTTCCTCACAGCTTACGCTGGCAGTTTCACTAGAGTGCCCGGCATTACCCGCTGGCAACTAATGATAGGGGTTGCGCTCGTTATGGGACTTAACCCGACACCTCACGGCACGAGCTGACGACAACCATGCAGCACCTCGTAGGCTGTCCATTGCTGGAAGATCACCTTTCGGCGACTGTCATCCTACGTTCAAACCCAGGTAAGGTTCCTCGCGTACCATCGAATTAAACCACATGTTCCTCCGCTTGTGCGGGCCCCCGTCAATTCCTTTGAGTTTCAACCTTGCGGTCGTATTCCCCAGGTGGATAACTTAACGCTTTCGCTTAGCCACTGGCAGTATATCGCCAACAGCGAGTTATCAACGTTTAGGGCGTGGACTACCAGGGTATCTAATCCTGTTTGCTCCCCACGCTTTCGTGCCTCAGCGTCAGTTGTAGTTTAGTAACCTGCCTTCGCAATCGGTGTTCTGTGTGATATCTAAGCATTTCACCGCTACACCACACATTCCAGCTACCTCAACTACACTCAAGAATAACAGTATCAATGGCAATTCTACAGTTAAGCTGTAGGCTTTCACCACTGACTTATTATCCCGCCTACGCACCCTTTAAACCCAATGAATCCGGATAACGCTTGCATCCTCCGTATTACCGCGGCTGCTGGCACGGAGTTAGCCGATGCTTATTCGTACAGTACCGTCAGCCCCGATCACGATCGGGGGTTTCGTCCCGTACAAAAGAAGTTTACGACCCATAGGGCCTTCATCCTTCACGCGGCATGGCTGGTTCAGGCTTGCGCCCATTGACCAATATTCCTCACTGCTGCCTCCCGTAGGAGTCTGGTCCGTGTCTCAGTACCAATGTGGGGGATCATCCTCTCAGACCCCCTAGCCATCATAGCCTTGGTGAGCCATTACCTCACCAACTAGCTAATAGCACGCATGCCCATCTCTAACCGCCGGAGCTTTAATTCTTTTGAGATGCCTCATAAGAATATTATGGGGTATTAATTCCGATTTCTCAGAGCTATCCCCCAGTTAGAGGTAGGTTGCATACGCGTTACTCACCCGTGCGCCGGTCGCCGGCATGTATTGCTACACCCGCTGCCCCTCGACTTGCATGTGTTAGGCCTGCCGCTAGCGTTCATCCTGAGCCAGGATCAAACTCTTCATTGTAAAAAAAGTTTAATACTGGTCAAGATAGTTATTATTCATCAGGAATTGACAATCACTTACCTCGTCTTTTCCTTTTTTCAATATTTTCAAAGAACTTTTTGACCTTAAAATTGGACTGCAAAGTTATTAACTTTTTCCGAACTCTCCAAATTTTTTCAAACTTTTCTTTAAAGTTTTTTGCAGTTATTTTTAAAGAACGTTTTTTATTTTTTAAATTGGAGTGCAAAGATAAAGTCTTTTTTTTAATCTACCAAATTTTTTTTCAACTTTTTTGACTTTTTTTTGCAATCTTTTTAAAGAACGTTTATTTTTCAAATGGGAGTGCAAAGGTAAAGTCTTTTTTTTAATCTACCAAATTTTTTTCCAACTTTTTTTGACTTTTTTTACACAACCTTTAAGAACCTGTTTGAAAGTGGCTGCAAAGGTAATAGCTCTTTTTTTATTAACCAAATATTTTTGATATTTTTTTTAAATAAATTTTATTTATTTAGATTTTTTACTGATAATCAATGTAATATTTTGAATTTTTTTATTAGGTTTTATGATTTAAGACCTTTGCAAAACTCGTTTTTGTCAATGCCATCCCTTACCGTCATTGCAAATGATGAGTTAGCATTGTGTTTTGATCCCGAGAAATCGGGAGAAGCAATCTTTCCGATGCTCGTTAAAATTGTGTTGTGTGTGGGGCGGAGATTGCTTCTTCTTCTCTTTTTTAAGAGAAGAAGAAGCAATGACGGTAAGGGGAAGCGTTCGCTTGCCATGACGTGAGAGTTAAACATTGCTTCTTTTTATCATTTAGATTGTTCTAATGTAATAGATAAAAAGCAATACAAATAATTAAAATAAGTTTGAAATTTTTATCACAATAAACGAGTACGTTTTTTAGTTTTGCAAAGGACTCGATTTAATATTATTAAGAATATATATATATATACAATAAGGTATAAAGCAACTATTAAAACTTTAAAATCATGCTAAATATTATTAATTCTTTGAACTTAATATATTAAGGCTATGAATAAACTTGAATAAAACAGTTATGATTTTTTACATATTTTTCATTCTGATATCATGATATTATCATAAGTTTTAGTATGTTTGTATCAATATTTTTAAAATCAAGAACAAAAGTTTATTTATGTCTGATTCCATTGTAATAATACCTACTTATAACGAGAAAGAAAATATTGAAGCGATTATAAAAGCTGTTTTTTCTTTAGAAAACGTCTTTGATGTTTTAATTATAGACGACCATTCTCCGGATGGAACTGCCGACATAGTAAAAAGTTTACAAAAATTGTACAATAACCGATTATATTTGATTGAACGAAGTGGTAAACTTGGTTTAGGAACAGCTTATATTACAGGTTTTGATTGGTGTTTAAAAAATGGCTATACATACATATTTGAGATGGACGCTGATTTCTCTCATAATCCTGTCGATTTAAATAGATTGTACGAGACGGCAAAAGAAAATGCGCCATCTTTAGTTATCGGCTCAAGGTATATATCGGGGGTAAACGTTGTAAACTGGCCGATGGGGCGAATTCTCATGTCTTATTATGGTTCTGCTTACGTTCGCTTTATATCAGGTATTCCTGTAAGAGACACTACGGCTGGTTTTGTTTGTTATCATCGTCAGATTTTAGAGCAAATGCATTTTAATCAAATTAAAATGAAGGGTTATGGTTTTCAGATTGAGATGAAGTTTTATACTTGGAAGATGGGATATAAAGTAATAGAAATACCTATAATTTTTACCGACCGCAAACAAGGCACTTCAAAAATGAGTGGTGGAATTTTAAAAGAAGCCATTTTGGGTGTATTTAAAATGAAACTTAGAAGTTGGTTTATTAAATATCCTAAAGCTCCTTTAAATGCGAAAAAAAATCTTGCTTAAGAATGGATTTGTAGTTTCTCATGATGCCATTCAAAAAGCTGATATTCTTATTGAAAATCAACAATTTGTAGAAATAAACAATAGCATTAATTATTCAGATGCTACAATCATTAACCTTGAAGGATTGTATATATTTCCTGGTCTTATTGATACTCATGTCCATTTTAGAGAACCAGGATTAACCCATAAAGCTGATATATACTCAGAATCAAAGGCGTCCATAGCAGGTGGTATAACAACTGTTATAGATATGCCTAATACTATTCCTTATGCCGACTCTATTGATATTATTAATGATAAAAAAAGAATTGCACTAAGTAAATCTCATGTCAATATTGGTTTTTTTATTGGGGCACAAAGTCAAAATTTAGATACTCTTCTTTCTGTTGACCCTACAGAAGTTGCTGGTATTAAGTTATTTATGGGAAGTTCTACCGGCAATGTTATGGTAGATGATTCGAGCTACTTACAGAAACTTTTTGAAAACGCTTCGATTCCTATTGCAGTCCATGCAGAAGATGAAACTATTATAAAAAATAACCTTGAACATTATAAAAGGGTATATAATAATGATATTCCTTTTGCATTACACACTTTAATTAGAAGTAGCGAAGCCTGCTTTAAAGCCACACAAAAAGCCATCATGTTAGCTCAATTAAATAATACACCTTTACATATATTACATGTTTCAACCCACGAAGAACTAAGCCTTTTTAACATACAACAATATCCAAATATTACAGCCGAGGTATGCTTACCACATCTTTGGTTTACAGTTGATGACTTTGCTTCTTTAAAAGGTTTCTTAAAATGTAACCCATCTGTTAAAAGCCAAACCGACAGAGAACTTCTTCGTCAAGCCATACAATCAGAAAAAGTATTTAGTGTAGCTACCGACCATGCGCCTCATACAAGAGAAGAAAAACTAAAACCATACCTTCAATGTCCATCGGGAATGCCTTTTATACAACATTCACTTCAGTGTATGATAGAACTACACAAACAAAACTATTTTCCGCTAACAGTCATTGCACAAAAAATGGCATACAATCCTGCACTACGTTTTAATATTAAGAATAGGGGTCAGATAAAAGAAGGTTATTATGCCGACTTAGTTATTGTTAATCTATCAAAAACAAAAAAAGTAAACAAGTCGTCAATTCTATACAAATGTCAATGGTCGCCATTACAAGAAACGACATTTTCATCGATCATTGAATATACCTTTGTGAATGGGAAGATGGTATTTCATAATGGGAAAATAATTTCTGAACCTCAAGGAATGCTTTTAGAATATAACCGCTTTAAGTAAATGCGGCATCACCATCTCCGTCGTATAATAAAACGTTATTTATATCGAGATCTTTTGTTTTTAAATATTTACGAATAATTGTTTTTTTGTAAAAAGCTTGTATTGGTAAATTTAATTCTGAAAAAAATAAACTAACATAGTGTGGATTATATTGCTTAACTATATAAGATAATGTATGCTCAAGCTGAGTTTTATATACCTTATTATATATTATATATGGAAAACGTAAATGTCCGTTTTTATACAAAATCATCATTAATGCCACACATTCATTTTGATACAAAACCTCATAGAATACCGATTCAAACTGTTTTTCTTCGCTCGAAAAATGATAACGCTTAGCTTCATCAGATTTTATATTGACTTGCTTCAACCATGGGTAGTTCTTAATCCATAACCATTCTGATATAGTTCGATTGAAAATGCTTTGTTGATGTAATTCTATATAATGCTGATGTTGTTCAGTAAACGATTCTAGCTTATTAATTTTAATTTTTTCGGGCACATTTTTGGGTGATAAAAATAATACAGGATTAATAAACAGGTTTGCTAATAAATCAATTCCTTTATATAGAATTAAAAGGTTTGCCCAACGGGGAAATCGATGAGGAATAATTTTACTCAAACACATCTTGCGATAAAAACGTTTCCCTTTTAAGACATACAGCGGTTCGAATATACCAAGTTTATGATAAAGGGTTTCGGCTTCAGGAGTATAATTAGTAATTAAAATACGTTGTTGGTATGATTCGTAAGCCATTAACACCATTTTTTTAGCAATTCCCTTGCCTCTTGCAAGTGGGCTTACCCATATACAACTTAACCAACCTACATGAAGATTTTGTACTGTATCTGGTAAAATGCCTAAATATCCTAACATCTGTGAGCCTTCGTATGCTATTATGAGTAAAATATCGTCGTCGAATGCTCGTGGATTATTTATATGAGAGATTGCTCTATGCCTCGATATTGGCAATATAGGCATTTGAAGATATGCCTCAGAATTTATAAAGTTTAGTAGCTGATTTTTATTAAGTGTTTTTAATTCAATCATCGTGTAATTGCTTTCTTACCCATTATTTTTTTTAATAAAAAGTAAAGATACTCCGATTTTATCATTTTTTGTACATTTCTTGCGTACATTTTTTCCATTGGTATTCGCTGAATATGAGTTGTTATTACGTCATTATTAATGCCAGCTCCTCCCATTGATATGTGAACTTTTTTTTGATGATGTAAGCTTAAAATATATTCCTTTGATATTTTTGCGTCAGTAAAAGGAAAAGCAAACATTTTTAAGGGTTGAGGACAATATTGTTCAATCCATTGAAACGATTTTTGGAGTTGCTCTTCACGTTCCGTTTCGGATAAAATTTGAAATGGTGCATGGTTTGTACCATGTGAGCCAAAATTAAATCCTTGCTCCGATAGTTCTTTTATTTGATTTAAAGTTAAATATGGCTTTTCAGTTTGCAAAAACTCTACTTCATTTATTTCGCATATAGGCAATAATTTATCTAAAATATCGCTATGTTTAAAATCAATGTTATACAATTGGCTTACAATATCCTTACCTTCGATATGTGCATCATTTAGAATAGCTTGTACAGGTTTTTGTAGCATGGGCTGCTGACTTAATGCATTTAATATAAGTGTCATCTTAAATCTGTAAAACAAAGCTTTATTATCAACAAAATCGGTATTTAAGAAAACGACTGGAGCAATTCCTTTCTTTTTCAGAATAGGATATGCCCCATGATAAATGCCCGCTAAACCATCGTCAAATGACAAAACAAATGAAGGTTTTCGAGGTGCGGTATGGTTAACTATATGTTGATATGCTTCAACAATAGAAATAGGCTCGTAATGTTTTAATAAATAATCTATGTGTTGAGTAAATCTACGCTCGTTAAGTGGTTGATATAATGGATGGATGTATTTTAAAGGCTCATTTGATATAGTATGATAAAATGGGAAAATAATAGTATGCTTTGTAAACCACGCCCAAAAACGAATAGGTATTGGATACGACAAATATCCTGCATATTTTATAAATTTCTCTTTCATTCGATTGATTGGGTTATTAATTGTATCATAAAATTCATATTACTAGGTCCAATCCAATGATAATCTTTATCGCGTCTAAACCATGTTAATTGTTTTCGAGCGTACTTTCGTGTATTACTTTTTATGAGTTCAATTGCTTCTTGCTGCGAAATTTTACCTTCGAAATAATTAAATAGTTCTTTATAACCAACCGTTTTAAGCGCAACCAAGTCTTTAAATTTAAAAAATTTTTGTGCTTCATCGATAAGCCCCATTTTAATCATTTTATCGACTCGTTGATTTATCCGTTGATACAATTGTTCGCGAGGGATATCGATAGCTATTTTTAGTATTTTATAGGGGCGAGTTTTTTCTTGTCGTTTAAGAAAAGAAGAGTATGGCTTCCCAGTTTGCAAGCAAACTTCGACAGCTCTAAGAATTCGATTTTTATTACTTAAATCGATTTTTCGGTAAGTTTCAAAATCTAACTTTTGAAGCTGTGCTCTAAGCCATGCTATACCATATTGTTCAAATTGTAGGTTTAAACTATTACGCAACTCTAAATCGACATCAGGCATGTCGTCTATTCCTTTAATAACAGCATCTATATAAAGCCCAGAACCACCAACTAAAAAAACTATTTTTTGATTTTGAAATAATTGTTGCAATAATACATTAACCTCTTGTTCGTATTTGCTAACATTATAATATTCGTGTATAGATAAAAATTGTATAAAATAATGTTGAACTTTTAAAAGTTGTTCATTACTGGGTGGTGCAGTACCAATTTTTAATTCTTTATAAAACTGGCGGCTATCGGCACCAATAATACAAGTTTTAAAATACAGTGCTAATTCTATTGCAAGGTCTGTTTTACCAGCTCCTGTCGGACCGGTTAATACGACTAATAATGGTTTTTCTTGGCTAAAATAAGACATTTAAATATCATCATCATCGTCGTCGTCATCGGTATTTTCCTCCAAATCTAAATCTTCATCATCATCGTCATAAATTTCTTCTTCGTCTTCAAGACCTTCATCGAGTTCTTCATCATCAATATCTAAGTCAAATGGAGGTGCAATATCTTTATCAATAGGAACATCGGGTATATCGTCTAAATCATCGTCGAGTATGGGCAAGGGCTTATGAATTCGGGGCGAATCAAAATCGTCGTCATCGTCGTCGAATATACTACTCTTTTTTGTTGTTTTTTTACCAATTTGTGGAGGAATTTCTCCTTTAAAATCAGTACAAACAGGATAATACATATTGGGCGATTCGGGCTTTGTTTCTTCTAATTCAATTTTAAAACCTCGGTCGTTAACATAATCGAATACGTATATAAACTTTTGATGTGCATCTTTTACATATTCGCTCAAAACTGCATTTTCCATTGTTACAACATCGTCCATTGCATTATTATCCATTACAATTAATGGAATTTCTTTTAACCTTTTCCAACTATGACTAGCAGTATAAAATGACGCTAAATGACTACGATCAAATTCTAATTCATCTTGAATTAAGTCGTGCAAATCGTATAAAGTTTGCTCCGACAAAATTTCAATATCCATGTAAAACTTACTGTCTTCGTCAGATAGGACCTTAAACTTGTAAACCATATGCTATATTTGTATTAAAAATTTTACTATATCAATATTATCTGCATATTCCCACAATTCAGGGTATTGTGTCATGCCAAATTTAATTGAATTAAAATGTTTATTTTCCTTTGACACAACACATTGAATTTGGTTTGACATATGCTCAATTTTGGGGGCTAATATACAAATATCTGAATAATACTCATAAAAAATTACGCCGAGAGGTGAAGAAATTTGATTACTTTCTTTTAGTATAGCAAACCCAGCATCGATAAACGATTCTTTATTTAAGAGGTATATCGATTTTTGATAATCGTAATTGTTTAAGTAGTGATGATGATAAAATAAATGTTCCCATTTTTTTAAAACATGAATAAACAATGAGAAATCATAATTATTGGGGCAATAAATCTTAGATACACTTCTACAACCTAAACCAAAATAAATAAAAATATCGTTGGTTAATTGTTCTAAGTCTTCAGCTGTTTCAGAGCCATCTATTACAGCAATTCCATTTCTATGTTGCCGAAAAACATGTGGATAACGACCAAAATAATATTCAAAATACCGCTGCGAATAATTACTCCCAGTTGCAATAACAGCATCAAAGTTTTGTAAAGTTTTATCGGTTACAAAATCAATATATTCTGAAACACCCGGATGCTTTATTTCCATTATTTCCCAAAGCAGCTTGGGCAAACGACTATCTTTAGATGAAAGTTTAACAATGGCTTTATGCCCCGTTAAAAAAACCGAAATAATATCATGAAAAGAGACCAATGGAATATTACCAGCTGCAATAATTGCTACCTTTTTGATATTATTTTTTTTAATATCACTTGCATATGGCAAAATCCACTTTGATAAATTATTCTCGGTTAAATTATCGGCCCAGTATTTAAATGCGAATAAAACATTATCTTCAGTAAAAAATGGATTATGTATTTTTTCGTTTTCAACAGCTTGTTTTAATGAGTAAAATATACCATCGCTTAAGTCTTTATTGTGTTTGTATTTATCAATAAAGGCTTTTAATGTTATTCCTAATTTTGCCAACCCTTCTATCCGCTCCTCAAATGTCATATTTAATAATTTACACTATCCCAAGGAAATGATGAAAATGCTGTAGATAAAGCTGCACCAATAATTAAGAAATAAACAAATATAAAGCTGATAATGACAAACCAATGATAGCACAAATATAACCAGCCTGAAGATTTTTGTATGAGCCTAACGTATATTTATTTGGATCAGCTTGATATAATTTTTTTGATTTGTTAGCCAGAACTATCGAAATAATTCCCAAAGTTATACCAACAATTCCATAACACCAGCATAATGCTATGGATATAATACCCATAACCAATACTCCCGTTGAATTTGGCAAAGGTAATGGTACTACCGTATTGGTAGCATTTTGATTTACTGCTTGATGTTCATTATTTTCCATGTCTTAGTGATTTTAATTTTGTACAAAAAAAAGAACTTTTTACGAAAAAGTCAAACGCTGATAAAATATTTTTAACTATATATTTATGTAAAAATTGAAATTAAAATCTTAAAACATTGAATTTTAATTTATTGATTTATAAAAATAAGGATGTTATTTAACTTTAAATTTCTTAACTTTCATTAATATTCAATATTCATTTTAATTACTTATTGCGGTTTTACTAAGTCATCGTATTGTAAATCGCCAAGTATAAAATGATTCAAAATTACCCTATATCGGTCAAAGGTAAGTAAAACTGGAATATCTGAATGATTAGCGTCAGGGGTTCTAACAGCATATTTTTTTATGCCATGATAATTTTTAAATACTACTTCGCCATGAGTTTTCATCGAGATAAAGTCGTCATTTATTCCATGAAACCATAAAAAAGGTTGTTGAACCGATTTTATTTCTTCGGCATTATCGATTTTTAAATCCATTACAGTAGAACCGGGCATGGCTAAGCCTGTAGCATCTTGATAAAATACTTCGGCAGAAGCAAAAGGAGCTTCTAAAATTATTTTAGAGGGTATCATGGAACGAGGTTTTGCTGATAATTCGGTGGCAGGAGCAGTGCCCATACTAAAACCATAAATAATGAGCCTATCGTTGGTTAATCCATGTTGCAAAAGCCATTGCATAGCGGCATCGGCATCGGCATATAAAGCACTTTCGCTGGGCTTCCCTTCCGATAAACCAAACCCCCGATAATCGAACGTCATCACTCCGTAATGATGCTTACCCCCTACCCATGCTAAGAGTTGTGCACGCGGATAATAAAAATCGAGATGGTCTTTGTTACCATGACAATATAAAATAACCGTGTCAGTTGCAATACGCGAAATATCGCCCAAATACAAGGCATAGATTTTTTTAATATCGCCGTTATCATTCGAATTGATAGTAAATAAATGAATCATCGAATCAGCCAATGCCATAGTGTCGGGTAATCGAAACTCTACCTCACCTGTATAGTTCTGCAAGGCATAATGGTCTATGGGATGTTCATTCGGATTATATAAAAAATCGTCCATTTTTAGGCACGATGACGTAAACAACAATACGACTACAAACAAAAATATTAATCTTCGCATAATTAAAACTTTTTGGTGAACGAAAAATACAAACCCAATGCTCCTTTTTTGCCGGGAGCAATGTAATCTACCACTATATTCCTATTGTCGGCAGTGAAGTTTAACCATTTTAACTCTAAGCCCCATTCGTGCTTTTCGTTTACCCAGCGATGACCAAGAGTAAGATTCGGAATCAATCTGCTATTGACCGGTTCATCAAAGGCTTTTTTACGATGAAGTTCAAACATAGGAGTAAGCGAGGCATATGCATAATGTGGCTTTGCATTGTAGTGCAAATAATAATTGAAATCGGCATAAGGATAAAAAGTTATCTTTGAATCGCGTAATGTCGTAAAAATATAAGCTCCCCAATTAGCTGAGATGCCCGACTTACTCATACGATACAATGAAGTATTGACCGACGTTTCGAGTTGAAGCGTATGATACATTAAAGAAGTAGTATGCAACGAAGCAAAAGCCGACACTTTATCGCTTATACCATATGCTGCCCCAATGCTCGACAAAGGCATGAAAATCGGAATTCCACTAAAACGGATAAGCGGACCACCTAAATCGGCCGTTAACTTTTTTTCGCCTTTATGCATGGGCTCAATGGTCTTAATAGAAGCACACGATGCCAAAAGAATAAGCGTAAAAACTATTAAATACCGCATGTTTTTTTATGCAAACTTAGTAAAAAAAATTGTATGGACTATTTTCTGAGCAAATACATATTCACAAGAAAAAAAAACTAAAGCAAGGTTTTGTTTTAAGCTTATTTTGATAAATGAGCTGATTTTAGCTATTCCCCTATCTTCACAAATTTTTTGTAAGTTGAAAAGCCTTTGCCTTCGAGCATAATGAAATATATACCGTTTTCGAGGGCATGAATATCAACCGAAGTATTGGCTGTAGCGTTTTCTATAGCCATCACCTTGCGTCCGGTCTGGTCTATGAGAGCAATAGTATAAGGATATTGGGTTAAAACACCAATGTTAATAAAATCGGCTGAGGGATTAGGCGTTACAGAAATTTCAGGAAGTTCGTTTTCGGGAGAATATAAAATGCCAAGAAAAACAGCTTTCACAAATTCAGGATGGTCAATATATGGATTGCGGTTGTGCTGTATAGAATAAGCGGCATTGTTGCGTGCAATTTCTTTGGGGCTAACAGGGTCTATGCTATCCCATTTCAAAAAAAGGTTTTTCGACCAAGCCGAAAGGTTATCGCCCGAAAACGAATCGCCCGACCATGAACTAACATCATAACGAGTAACCGCATAAAAATAGGTTCGTGCAAAATCGCCCTTATATGCATCAATGGGTTCAAATACAGTTCCGCTATAGCCAGAAAAATTGCTACTTCCTAATTTACTTCCATTAGTCGATGTCCAAGTAGTACTTCCTACTTGACCAAAAGGATAGTTTGAACGACGATTATTAACATATCCATCGGTTGGATAAAGTATAAATAAATCGGCATACATCGGATAGTTGCCATTAAACCAACTTTGTGGGATAGAATGTTCACGATTATAACAATCTCCTTCAGAATTATAAGTTCCGCATTCTTCATTCTGATTATATCGATACCAATAATTAGCAGTTCCATTCGCTTTTATAGAATACATATCCCACACGGTATCGCCACCCCAATTATCGGTTTGACGGAATAACACATATAAATTATCGTAACTATTTTGTGTATGACCGTTCGAAATGATCTGGCGCAACTTCATACGCAAAGCATCTCCTACTAAACCCTGAGTCCCATTATAATAACCTGTCGGTATTTGAGACCAACTTATTTCACTAATTAATACAACTAAAAATAATATAAAAATCTTATTCATATATTTTATTTCTATAAACAAAGGTAAACAATAAAAGTCAAATTTGTTTTTCTTTTTTGATAAATCGATATTTTTAAACTCTAAAATGATTTATATAATAGACCAAACTAAAATTTAAACTGGGCTTCAACCGGGCAATGGTCAGAATGCAATACATCACTATGAATAACGGCATTAACAAGGTTTTTCTCCAAAGCTTTCGACACAAAATGATAATCGATACGCCAACCTAAATTCTTGGCACGAGCTTGTTGCCTATAACTCCACCAACTATATTGATGAGGTTGCTGATTAAAAACTCTAAATGAATCAATAAGTCCAAGTTGCAAAAATGAATCCAGCCAAGCACGTTCTTCTGGCAAAAAGCCGGATACATTTTCGTGCCTTTCAGGATGGTTAATATCTATAGGTTTATGACATATATTAAAATCGCCACTAATTATGAGTTTAGGCTTTTCATTTAAAAGATTTTTTATGTAACGATAAAAAGCATCTAAAAAGCTCATTTTAAAATCTTGCCGTGTATCGCCCATGCTACCCGATGGCACATATACACTCACATGTGTAAAATTTTGAAAATCGGTTCTAATAATGCGTCCTTCAATATCAAACAATTCATTGTTCATGCCAAACGAATAATGTAATGGTTTTTCTATACTTAACGTAGCTACCCCGCTATAACCTTTTTTATCGGCTGGATTCCACAAACAATAATACCCCAAATGCTCAAATTCGCTTGCATCGAACTGTTCTGGTGTTGCTTTCAATTCCTGAAAACTGATTAAATCGGGCTTTTTTTCTATGATCCAAGCTATTAAACCTTTGTTTAAAGCAGCCCGAATGCCATTTAAATTATAAGAATATACATTCATGTTTTTTTCCGAAAAATAATTATATTTTTGTAACAAAATGATGACTTCGGTTTATTATGATTTTAAGTGGTATCGGAAATAATGGTGGTATTGGTATTAGTACGCTTTTAGCAAACTTTTTTGTTACATTATACCAAAAACATTCAAACACTTATTGGCTTTCGTTATCTAATTATGTCCCCTCAGTATTATTAACAAATAACAACCAATGGATTGAAAAAGAAACCATAACTCGTCCTATACCCAAATGGGACCGCTCTTTTTGTAAGTTTTGCAGCGAATGCGAAAAAGTTTGTCACTGTGGAGCTATTTCAAGGTACGGCGATTTTTATGTGGTCTATAGCGAAATATGCATCTCGTGTGCGGCGTGTATCTATGCATGTAAAAAACAAGCACTCATTTTTGAAGATAAAAAAATTGGAACACTTGAACATTTGAATAACAATCAACATGTATATAGAGTAAATCTCAACCCTCGCGAAGTATTTTCTCCCTGGCACACTAAAGTGATTGTTCAAAAAATTAAACAATTATTTCCCAAAGATAGCCTTGTTTTACTCGATGCCCCCTCAGGATTTAGAGAATTATGGAGCGACTTAATTGATCTTTCGGATGTCGTCATATTATACACTAACGATTTATACATGTGGGAAACATTATATAAATCACTAGCTCACGATCAAGCTTTTGTTATTTTAGCTGTTAGCGAAGAATACTACGACACTTTTGCCCAAGCTGGTTATTCATTTGCTTTATCTATTCCACGCGATAAAACAATTAGCCAAGAAGCTATTCAAGGTAAAGTTATTAGTAACTACAACTATCAACTTACCATTAATGAATTATTAATAAAACTAAATTTAGATTAACAGTTGAAAGAAATATTACTCATATCGGACAAAGGTGGAACCGGCAAAACATCTATCATGAAAATGCTGGTCGAAATTGTAGGAAGGAGCGCTGTTTATGCCGATTGTACATTTACAAGCACATGGAAAGTTTACCCAAACATTATTCAAGAAGATTACTTTAATTTAGGACAAGAGGCCGTTGTTGACGAATTTGCATGCATGGGTTGTGGCGATTGCGAAGACGAATGTCGTTTTCAAGCGATACACATGGTTCACGGACAAGCACAAATTAACAAAACCGCTTGCACAGGTTGCGGACATTGCATACAAATATGCCCTACCGGTGCTCTATCGCTTAAATATTTAGTCGGGGGCAAAGTAATACAAAAAGATGCTAACGGAGCCATTATTGTTTACGGCACCTTGCAATACTTTCCGCGAAATGGAATAAGACCGGTTCGCATTGTTCGCGATAAGGCGGTAGATGTTATTATTTCGTATCAAAAAAAATTGTTGATTTGCGAAGCATATCCTGGATGGAACCGACTCACTTTTTCGCTTATCCCGTTTGCAAATATTCTGATGCCAATTGTTGAACCACATCCCCAGATCTTTGATTTTTTAAATAAAGTAAATGATTATCAAAAAAATTATAAATGCAATATTGCTCTGGTAATCAATAAAAGTGATTTAAACCAAGAGCTAACTCAAGCCATTCTTGAAAAATATTCGCAATGGAATGTTTTAACCCTTCCATACAGTGAAGGTTATTTGAATCAAGGCATTGATAAATTAAAACCTTTTATACTGCCTCTATTAACTTGAGTTACTGATATAGTTATTCTCCCTGTCATATCGTTTGCCTTAATACTTTGGGATATCGTGAACTGTCGTACAAAACCAGAAAGTGGGCAACACATCTCGATACGCTTCGCTACTCGATGTGACAGGGTGAGAATTGATTCCTCTCAGTTGTCAATTCGAGTGTCACGACTTATCGGGACGTATCGAGAATTGATGCACACAACAAGAAAGTGGGCAACAGGCTTCAATACGCAAAATGATAGAGTATAGAGTAGCACATCTCGATACGCTTCGCTACTCGATGTGACAGGGTGAGAATTGATTCCTCCCTCTTGTCAATTCGAGTGTCACGGCTTATCGGAACGTATCGAGAATTGATGCACACAACAAGAAAGGGGGCAACAGGCTTCAATACGCAAAATGATAGAGTATAGAGTAGCACATCTCGATACGCTTCGCTACTCGATGTGACAGGGTGAGAATTGATTCCTCCCTCTTGTCAATTCGAGTGCACGGCTTATCGGGACGTATCGAGAATTGATGCACACAACAAGAAAGGGGGCAACAGGCTTCGATATACAAAATGACAGGGTATAGAGTAATACATCTCGATATGCTTCGCTACTCGATGTGACAGGGTGAGAATTGATTCCTCCCTCTTGTCAATTCGAGTGTCACGACTTATCGGGACGTATCGAGAATTGATGCACACAACAAGAAAGGGGGCAACAGGCTTCGATATACAAAATGACAGGGTATAGAGTAATACATCTCGATATGCTTCGCTACTCGATGTGACAGGGTGGTGTTTATTTTTCCTCATTGTCAAAATGTTTTAACCCAAATACACAATAGAAAATGTGAAATTTTTGTTTATACTTACCGTGTTGCGATACAGTCAGCAAACAGATTATTTGCTCTTTACTACCTTTTTTACTAGTACCTGTTTCCCGTCAATATAAAGCCCACATAGGATTACGTTGGTAAACCACTGGCCGGCTGGTATAACTATATGGTTGCAACCCGTTTCTAAAGGAAATTCTCTTAAATAGCTGCCATAGCTGTTATACGTTTTTATCAGGCCGGTTTTATTGGCTGGCAGCGTGCATTCTACCGTAAAATCGCCGGTAGTTGGGTTCGGGTAAATGATAAAATGCAGGCTTTCTTCGTTGTATGCCTCCATTTCGCTGCTTTGTAACACAACGATTCTTTTTGTTGCAGTTTTGGTACATGTACGTGTTGTATCGTCTAGCATTTTATGAGTAACAGCTACATTTACCTGATATACACCCGCATGGGTATAAGTGTGTAAGGGGTCTTTATACGTATTGGTAACATCTTCGGTACCATCGCCAAAATCCCATTGCCAACTTTCAGCATAAGCATTATTATTAAAGAATTGTACAGCAACCTGCCCTTGCGACAGGTAAAAGGTATCTTGCAAGTTAAGAGTGTGTATCATGGGGCGTAAAAAAGCACAGCAGGTATCGGGAGGAGCATACCAGCGGGCTAAGCCTATGGCTGAATCGCCACCGGCTATGGTAAAACCGCCTGTAACAAATAACGTATCATGAAAGATTTCCATACTGCCAACACCACCCATACCTCCGGTTACTCCCGAATCAAGAGGAAACCAATGGAAGTTATCCCAGTCCCAACGGGCAATATTATTTATTCGGGTAATACTGTCTTCTAATACATATGACCCTCCACCTGCATATAAATAACCACGATATATTTTCATATCGAGTATAGGATGAAAATTGTTGGTGCCCATAGAATGCCATTCATAACCATCGTACATGGCTATCCAGTGCGATTCAATTGGTTTTGGTCTATAAACCCACCAAAAATAACCTGCTAAATATAAGAAATCATTAATGGTATCGGTAAGCATACAATACGGACCGCCATATATACCGCCATAGGGAACAGAATCGAACTGAGTATTGCCCAAATAGCGAAAAAACAATCCCCAAGATGCATCACCAGCCAATAAATCTTGATGATAAGTATGTAATGTAGTAAAACCAGATGTAATGCATTTATCACCCCATGTCGTACCATCAAACGATATCATACCCCAAGCCATGCCGAATAAGTTTGAACCTGCAAAATAAAATTTATTATTAAAATAGAGCAAATCATATATACAACTATAAGCACAATCAACTGTGGTGTCAATGGAATACCATTGGTTGCCATCCCATTTGGCAGTACCGGTTGTATGGGGAACACGAATGATATTCATAAAATCAATCATATTGGGCGGATAATACGGAGTAGGCAAATAAGCACCTTGCTGAATAGCATACTGAAAAAACCCCCCAACATACAAATAACCATTTACATATTGCATAGCATTAACCACGCCATAAATGCCTCCTCTTAACGAATCCCACCTGCCATTGCTGTAACGGGCTATACAATAGGCTCTAATATTACCTATAGTACCGAAATTTCCAGAAATATAAAGTGTGTCTTTTGCTACATATAATTTGTTCCCTGTTCCAGCTAAAAATTGACTTGTTGGTGCGTCAAAACTAAATTTCTTATTTGTATCCGGTACCCAATGCTGGGCAGAACAGTGAAAAGTGAATAGTGAAAAGTTAAAAGTAATGAGTATAAATAAAAAATTCCGGTATTTGATTGTAAAATATTTCATAATTTTTTCATTTTAAAAAGAATATGAGCAAAGATACAAAATCTTTGCTCATATTGAAATTTTTTTTATTCAGTTTTTATCATTTTTCGGTTTTCTACTTCCCTGCCGTCGTCAATACGTAGTCCATAAAAATAAATTCCGGTTGCCCATTTTTTAGTGTTTATCTCGATTTTATCTTCGGTGTTGCTCAATGGTGTGATAAGCATTATTTTACCCGAAGCATCTTTTACCATTAATTCTCCTTTAACCCCTTCGGGGAGACAATACGGAATTATTGTGTGGTTATTGAACGGGTCGGGATAATTATTGCCTAAAAAAGAGGTAGGACTATTTGTTTTATCATTTAACTTTTGAGCTTTTGCCTGAATGGCAGGACAGGGAGGAACGGTTTCGCGGTACAGGTAGAATAAAACAGCTTTGGCATTGGCGGTTGTCATTTCGTCGGGACATTGATATGCCAGTGTACGTATATAAGCAATCTGATTGCTGTCGAGTTCTTCCAATGTTTTTCCCTGTTCAAAATGAGTTAAAAGCATGGTTGCATATGCTTTCCAATCGGAGTAAGCACCATTGTCGTCGGGTAGTTGTGCTATTTTGGCTGCTGCTGCTGTATAGTTACTGTCGCTCATATAAGTAGAAGCCAAAATAAGGTTTGCTTCGGGAGTGCCTTCACGTTCCAGCAGGGTTATGGCATCGGCTTTACGATTCACGGTAGAATCGAGCAGTGCCGAAATTACAGAGCTAAAATACAGGGCTTTGATTTGCTTGGTTTGGTCTAGTTGTAATTCAACCGAGCCTATGGTCGTTTTGCCGGGGTTATTTGCCTGCAAAGCTTTTAACTGGTTTTTAATTCCGTTGGGTAAGGTCTCTACACGGTTATAAAACGAAGGTGCTACTTTACGCGATACAGGAAGATTTTCTTCCATCACATTTTTATAATTACCGGGTGATAAAGGATTATATACATTTAAGGCTATCAGCACTGTATCGGACAAAGGAGAATCGGCCATAAGCATGTTTTTTAACTGACCCGATGGCGGGCTTGCCATAATGGCATCGAGCAACGTTTGTGTTTGTCCTTTATCGGCGATAGTTAAAAGATTGTCGTATTGCTGCTGCAAAGCTGCTATGGCATTGTTCAGGCTGTCAATTCTTAAAAATACAGGGGCATTTAAAGGAGTTGAAGCGGTTATAATAGTCGGTGGAATAATATTGGGAAAAGGGCAGGATATAGTATTATCGAGAAAAGAAACATTGGTCATAGGAGTTTTAGTAATAGGTGGATATACATAAGGTACATATTCAGGAGGAGCAATATGATGAATATAATTATAAGCACTTGTTGAAATTAAATAATTTTTGGTTGCAGATGCCACAGGTAAGAATTTATTTCCTGCTCCATATTTTGTGTAATTATTGTTTGATTGCCAGCCTGTAAAACCTTGGTTTGCTAATGTTCCCGATGTGGTATTCCATGCGGGAATATTATTCAGATAAACAGCATTATGTATATTACACCGGATACAAAGGTTTGAATTATTATTTTGTGTAACAATTCCGTTTGTACAAGAAGTAAAAATATTTCCCAGATAATTTAAATTAGTATTGGAACTATTGGGGGCTGCTTTGATACTGCTTCCATAATTGCCGGAGTTGCTTATGTTTATTCCAGTTGTTAAGCCTATAAAGTTATTGTTAGTAATTTCTAAACCGGATGCATTGGAGGTTTTAATACCATAAGCATAAGGTGAAGAAGGATAACTATTATTAAACTGGTTCCCATCATGTATTTTGTATCCCCTGCCGCTATTAATATATATGGCTGTACCATCATCGGCAGCTAAGGTTCCTGAGGTAATGCCGGGAATATTATTAAATGTACAATTGGTAATATCATACCCGCTTTGCAGTGTTAACGTGGTATTATCTATATGTATTCCTTGCCTCAAATTATTAAATTCAGAACTCTCTATGCTTGTTTGTTGAGCATCGGTAGAAAAAATACCGTATTCGAGATTGTTAAAGCGAATAACGTTGCCAGATATTCTTAACCCTTTAATATTGGTTATCTGAATACCAACATCTGTGCGTTGATTGGGGTTTGCTTTCCCTACCCACGGATTATGTATGTTGGGATAAGGATGGAGGTGATTGCTATTGTAATGAGCATCTATGAGAGGTGCTGTACAAATAAAGTTACAATAAGTAATCACATTGCTAATTCCATCATTTGTTTGACTGTTTTTTGGCAAAAATTTAATTCCAATTCCATTGTTAACAAATTGTATATTTTTAGTCATTACAATCACTCCACCTGCCATAGAGTTATCAAAAGCCCATGACCAATCATTTGACACATGCCTGCCACATACATTATCCTTGCGAGCGCCTAAAAGCACCGCAATATAAGCATTTTCTATTTTACAGTTTGGACCCATGTTCAAAACCCCCTGTATAATATTAGAAGAAATATAATTAGGTGAGCCCCAAACTTCTATACCCTGCCACATATAATCGCAATGCATGCCCATACTGGTTAAGGTTACATTTGCCCCAATTATAAGCTTAGCTCCTCTTTTTATAATGATACGTCCATCGGGTGCAAATCTTAGAATACTGTTGTCCGTTATGTTTAGGGTGGCTCCATATTCTACTACCAAGTCTCCTTTTATGGTTTTGTTTCCACTTATAGTGTTATTTGAAAATGGTGGATAAGTAACATTATTATAGTCGTATGTAGCATTGCAAACGCATTGCGATGGTTGTATATAAATGGTCTGCGAAGTAGTGCTGCTTCCACATTCGTTATAGGCTGTAAGACTAACGCAGTAAGTTCCAAAATCATTAAATGTATGAACTGGATTTACCTGGGTTGAAGTACTACCATCGCCAAAGTTCCAGAGGTAAGTGGTGGCATTATGTGATGTATTAGTAAAAGAAATAGGGTTATTTAAAAATAGACAAGTTTCATTAATAGAATAATCAGCAAGAGGTAAAGGTAAACTAATAATATTTACAGTTTGTGTTGCTGTACACCCGTTTGCATCAGTAACTGTAACAGTATAAGTTCCGGCAGTAAGCCCTTGAAATACATTAGAAGTTTGAGCTCCATTGCCAATATTGTATGTGTATGGTATATTACCACCATTTGCTACAACCGTAATGCTGCCATTGGTTTCATTACCACACAATGAAGGTGTATAACTGCTT
>JABUFC010000010.1 GCA_013314715.1 Bacteroidales bacterium
TGCAAAAATGAAAAATAAAATGTAAGTATATCGTTTCATATCAATTGTTATTTATAGTTAGCTTATATATCATAGCTTCAAGCTTTTCGAGTTTTTGTTCTAAATCTTTTATCTTTGCCAGTGCTACTTTTTATTTTATAGTTGTTTCATGTATGCAATTTAATACAATAATCAAAAAAATCAAAAAAAATAATGTTAATATATTGCGTTTCGAGACATTTTTCAAAACTAAAAAAAACAGTATTCGTAATAGCAATAAAAAATCAATTTTATTTCAATAATTTAAAGATTGCTTCTTCTACTCAATTATTATGAGAGGAATCGCAATGAAAAAAAAAGAGTATTGCAAAAGTTTCAATTACTTCATTTTTGAAGTGTTACCAATTTCTACTTTTTTAATTTTAAAAAATTATTTTTGACAGATATGATTCTGTTTTAGATTTCTTCAACCATAATATTCAAATAATAATCTTTTGTAAGTTCGTAATATTTTTTAGTATAAATATGTCGTTTCTCAGACTCAATAATTAATTCATCGTATTCTAGGCCTTTCTTTTCTTTACCAAATTCTATTAAAATACGATGTGCTTCTTTTCCAATCTTTGGATATACTTTAGTTAGACGATGAACAAACCATTTGTTCGATTTTATTAAGTCAATAAAATACTGTAAATGCTCAATGGGCATAATTAAAGACACATGACCCGAAGCGTTTAATCGTTTTTGAGCAAATACAACTATATCGAATAAAGTAAGCAAATGAGCATGTCGAGCCAAAGTACGTTTTGCATCGGGGCTAATAATGGCATTCATAAAAAAAGGTGGATTACAAATGATGACATCGTACTTTTCTCGAACTTGTATAAAACGTTCAAGCGAAGTATGATAATATTTAATTCTATCATGCCAAGGTGAATTCCGAAAGTTTTCGACGGCTTGTTCAAAGGCATCTTTCTCCACTTCAATAGCCGTTATGGTAGCTTTGGTTCGCTGGGCACACATCAAAGTTAAAATACCTGTTCCTGTTCCAATATCTAAAATTCGCTTTGCATTCGAAACATTTGCCCAAGCTCCTAATAAAAAGCTGTCGGTGCCAACTTTATGTCCGCATTTATCTTGTTTTATTTCAAACTGTTTGCATTTAAACCATTGGTTTGCCATGTTATCTCAATATATATAATTTTCCAAATCCATGTTTAAAAAAACGATCCGCATCGGTTGCTCTATGTTCTACTTCGTTGCCTCTATATCTGGCTTCTACTTGATAAAAATAGACGCCATTGGCTAATTTGTCGCCATATTGATCGGTACCATCCCAAGCGTATTCAGTGATATTTCTACCAATATGCAAATTGCCCAATTCGTTTTTTCTAATTTCTTTAACAACTCGCCCCGAAATAGTAAAAATTCTTATTAAAATATCGTCTGGCACTTCAGCACCCGTTAAAGTAAAAACAAAACGTGTTGATGTACTAAATGGGTTCGGATAGTTTAACACATAGCTAATAGTTTGCTTATTTATAACTTCAAAGCGTATAGTATAATCGTAAGAGCCACTAATGTTATTAGAAACATCTTTTGCCTGCACTCTTAACATATAACGTCCATCGGCTAATGTTGGAGAATAAATTATTTTACAACTATTATGAGGTAATTGAGCAGGGTAAAACTGCATATTGTTTTCTGAATTGGTAAAATAGATACGATGTTCAGCATTAGTTTCTAATTGAGTTAAATAAATAGCAAATAAAGAAGTGTCGTTTAAGGCTAAAAATTTGTTTTCATCTTTAAGTTGAATTGTAATGTTAGGCTTAGCTGAAACAATATCGCCATCTAATATTCGAACCCCGTCAAAAGTTACATCGAGCAATGGATTTACCTTATCGGATTGAACATAAAATGCTTTTTCGGCAATATTATTAAAGTGAGTCTGTTCAAGCTGATCGTAAGTTGCCCAAGCTGGGTTTACACAATTTACTTCGTACCAAATATGATTAATGCCAGGATAGCCTATAGTATTAAACTGAATCGTATCAATTAACACATCACTGGCGGGATGTGTACGTAATCGTTTTGTAGCTATGGGTACAACGTTGTTGTTTTTATCCTGAATCCAATATTTTACCAACAAACTATCCATATCATAAGGACTTATATTCTGAGTGGCTACAGCGAATTTAATAAAATCGCCCTCTTGTACGGTATCTTTATAAAAATAATATCCTTTTTCAGGATTTATAGCTGTTTCAGGAACTCCATCAAAAGTAATTTGCCAACGAACTAACTGGGTGGGTGTCTTTAATGAATCGTCTGATGTTTTTAAAGCAAGTCGCACATATGGATATATACTTGCATCTATGTAGTTATTTAAGGTGTATAAATCGAGTGTATCTTCGCCCATTTGTTGAATTACAATAGAAGAATCGAAATTAGCTTTATAAGCGATAAGACTTAAATAATTCAAATCATTATTGGGTTGTTCTTTAGGTTTAGGCAACCAATGTAATGTTTGCCATTGAGTAGAAGGACCAATCAAAGTAGAATATATATAACCTTCAGAATAGTTAACCGGTATATGATAAGTAAACGAAATAGTATCATTATTTCCACCTACTCTTTCATACACAACATTATTATCACCTTTTTTACAAAAAAAGATATATGCCCCATTGTTAGGTATTGTTCTTATTTGAACAGCTCCTAACTGTTCAAGTGCCTGGTAGGCATTTTCGTTCCAATTAGTAAAATTTCCCGATAAAAAATTATAAGTCAAAATGTAATAGCCATTGGGTACTGTATCGCGAATAAAGTTTGCAAACAAATCGAAATGAGCAGCATCGGTAGGAAAAACGTAATAATGGTCGGGTCTATTTTTACCAGGGCAAATAGGATAATTAATATGTCCGTAATTATTGCGATTGCTTTCCCATGGCATTATGGTTTGAGGATCGATAACTACCACCAACATAGCGTTTGTAGGCGAACAAGAACTTCGTTCTATAATACCTTCAAGGTTGTACTGATAATCAAAATAACTACTGAATACCCCTAAGCCTCTGGTTTGACAATGCAATTGACGAGGTGTTGTAATAAAATCGAACGAACGATAAGGTCTATTATATTCAATAAATTGATATCTATCTTTTTTAAACTGAAAATAATGAGCTTGCGACCAACCTGTTTTGCCAGGGATATAAATAAACGAACTTTCTTTCCAGTTAATATTTGATGTATTGTTTTGTAAAGCAACCCGCCAATAATATACTGTACAATCATTGAGTATAATCGGTGTTTTCCAAGTTACAACTCCGCCTTGATGATTAATAATAGCCGATTTTTTAAAAGGACTATTAAATAAGTCGGTAGTATCTATTTCGAATATATAATTCTGATTGGGTAAAAACGGATAACCTGTTGATGCTTTTAATGTAACTGTATCGTATGGATATATGGCAAATTCAGTTGGATAAACCGGTACAATATCGCTAATATTGATGGTAAAATCGACACAAGCCTCATTATTGGTTTCGCTATATTCAGAGATCCAATTACCGGCATCAACCTTAATACAAAAATGGTTTAACCCAGGTCCTCGGATAAGGTCTACTGGTAAGCGAAAAATAACTGTATCTTTATATAAACATTGTGAAAGAACTTTAGAAACTGTTTCAGATGAACCATCAGCAAAATTTCTTACTAAATCAACTAAAAAAGGTTGTGTTACAGCTCTACCTATATTAGTAACAACTGCATGAACCTCAAAAGTATCTAGTTCGCTCGAAACAATAGAAGGATAAAATGAAATATTCTGATTACTAATGGTAAGATCGGGTAAAATATTGACAGGTAATTTAATGGCAGGATCACCATGAAAAGTCATATCATAACATGTATTTTTCATGTTAGTATTGTTACCATTTGTATTTAAAAGTTCAGTAATTGCTTCTTTAATAGAATATCCAACAGGTTGAGCAAAGTTTTTATAACTAATCTGACGATAAAATTCCGAAGAATATAAAAATAAATAACCTGCATTACCCAAATCGGTCGATGCCAGAAAGCCAATCGATCCTTTGTTGGGAATAATTACCCACTTTTCTGAAATACGCATATAATCGGGTAAATGAATATCACCCGACAAACAAGTATTAGCCAACAAAAACGGATATTTTCCATTATTACTATATGTCGATGGTTCGTCAATATTTTGGTCAAAACCTCCAGATGAAGCATGCCCAAAAAAATTCATGAGCCCACAACCATCGTTAATTAAATTACGAATAGAATCCGATACCGTAATTTGAATAGGCAAACTTGTTGTTTTCAAAAATGTTTGAACAAAACCAGCATATAACGTATCTTCAATAATTTGTTCCAAGGACGATAAATAGCCCGCAAAAGTTATTTGTTCAGAAGTATTAACACCACCTCCAAAATGAAGAACACGTTTTTGCCATTCTTGCGTACCAGCATGCTCATGCTGTATAACTTTATTTAAATAGGTTAACACATCTGTATTTGAAGTGGCAGCTAAACGCCCTATAGAATAAGCAGGTTTTTCTTCTCCACGAAAAGTAACAAGCAATTCGTCCGAAGGAGGTGTACCAAAAGTGGGGACTAAACATTGCGAAAAATAAACACTATTATTGCGAATCATTTCGCTGTGAATAGCCTTGCCAACAATAAAAACATGCTTAATCAAATTTGGATTTTCGTTATGATAATGATAAATAAAATTTCGAATAGCCAAAGGGTTTTTAGCTATTCCAAATGCATATTGATCGTAAAGTTGTTCAATATCAACAATTAAACTTTTATATCCTGTTTGATTGCGATAATTAGCATATTGCACTGCTGATGAATTTAACTTTGCATGTGTAATAATAATATAATCGGCCTTTTCGGCATTATGAACATAATCGGTTAAATATTTACCCGGCAATACTTTTGCTTGATAAATGGAATCTTCAAAAGAGTAAAAGCAACGAACGGGCTCTACGCCATTAGGAATTAAAGCTTTATATTTACCACTATCGAACAACGTATTTATTTTCTTATGGTTTTGAAAATCCCACAAAACAAGATTACCATTATTCTGAATGTCTATTTCAACATATATTTTATTGCTAGCAGTACTATTATATAAATCAAATTGTTGTCGAGCTTCATAAAATTCAAAAGTATGCGGATAATATAAACGTATATTCGATAAAACCAGTTTATCTGTAATAACATTCAAATCATCGACCGATTGCAGCAACAACTGACTTGTAGATGGTAAATTCCCGTTAAGTTGTATTGTTTTATTTATTTTTTTATAACCGGCAAAAACCGTATCTACTAATAACTGGTTATTAAAAAACAAATTTAAATGATGATTGCCTATACCTGTATATGAAGCATTAGAAGCACTAAAGCAGGTGAAATTTATTTGATAAGGAACAGCAACATTTGCAAAATTATCAGAAACAATATTATAACTTTGAGGAAGATTGAAGTCTGAATAGTTGGCAGCCCATCCCTCGGCAACGTTGTACCACGCCCCTATGTCACCATAAAAATATTGTGAACGGGCAGTGTAAATTCGTTCAACCATACAATAAGTAGCCAACGATGATAAATGCGATTGAAAATCGGTGTCGTCTTCGACCGTAACTCTTTTATTGTTGGTAGATGTATTCCATGTTAAGTAATAATAAATGGTGTCGTTAATAAGCGACATGTAAGGATTCACACAATCATTCGGATTATCATATAGTAAACTATCAAATTCTCCATCGTTGGCTTTACCAAAAAACTCTATATAATCGTTGGTATTAAAAATATCATCACTTTCGCCATGAACATAAATATATTGTTCTTCTCCTCTTGCAAAAACTTGAATATTTTTAGGTGAAATATTGTTGATATTAAATCCTGCATTTACGAGTGTTTGACGGCTTATCCTATAAATACCCGTTTTAGCAATTGGGATTCTATAATATTTTTGGTTAAAATTAACCCACTCATTACCAAATGACTGAGAGAATATTTGATTTATATAAAATATAAATATTATGCTAATAAAAAGTTTTTGCATAATTTATGCTTGAATGCTGTAAAGATAAAAAATAATACTCAAACTAAAAACAATATTAATACAGATTATTGAAATGCTTAAAAACACCATCAAAAATATGAGATAAAATATTGTTTAACAAAAAATTTAATACAAAAACAACGATTTAATCAACAATTAAATAAACTCGTAACCCTTTTCTTAAAATCTAACTTTAGATTAACTAAATTTGATCACATAAAAAAGCAACTACTACCGTTTTAAGTCAAAAACAATGTTAAAATTTTTAAAAACAATCATAACTGACAAAAATTGGACAAAAATTAGTAACTTGCGAGCCATTTTTAAAACCATTTAAAAAATTGACTTCATGACTTTTGTTAATGATAAAATTGAACAAGAAGGAATAACCTTTGACGATGTTTTGTTAGTTCCTGCTTATAGCGAAGTTTTACCACGAGAAGTAGAACTTAAAACTTTATTTACTCGCGATATTATTCTTAATATCCCAATCGTTTCAGCAGCAATGGATACAGTAACCGATGCTCGACTTGCTATAGCCATTGCTCGTGAAGGAGGAATCGGTGTCATTCATAAAAACATGTCTATTGAACGACAAGCCAAAGAAGTCATGAAAGTAAAACGCGCCGAAAATGGAATGATACTCGATCCCATCACTATACATAAAGACAGCACCGTAGGCGATGCACTACAAATTATGAAAGAATACAAAATTGGCGGCATTCCTGTTGTTAACGAAGATAAAGTATTAGTAGGTATTGTAACAAACAGAGATTTGCGTTTTCAACAAAATATGAATCGGCCTATTAGCGAAGTAATGACCAAAGACAACCTTATCACAACCACACAAACAGTCGATTTAGAAAAAGCAGCCGAAATACTCCAAAATCATAAAATCGAAAAATTACCCGTTGTCGATCAACATTATCGACTCATAGGCTTACTCACCTACAAAGACATAACAAAAGCACAAGACCGTCCTAACGCATGTAAAGACAATAAAGGAAGACTACGAGTAGCCGCTGGAGTAGGCGTTACATACGATACCATGGACCGTATTGACGAATTAGTAAAAGCTCAAGTAGATGCTATTGCTATAGATACAGCTCACGGACATTCAAAAGGGGTAATAGAATTGCTAAAACGAGCAAAACAAAAATACCCAAGTGTTCAATTCATAGCTGGCAATATAGCTACCGGCGAAGCCGCAATAGCCTTAGTCAATGCAGGTGCCGATGCAGTAAAAGTAGGTATTGGACCTGGCTCAATATGTACGACACGTGTAATTGCAGGCGTTGGAGTTCCTCAATTAAGTGCTATATATAATGTTGCTAAGGCAATAAAAGATACCGGAATACCGCTTATTGCCGACGGCGGCATTCGTTATTCGGGTGATATTGTTAAAGCATTAGCAGCAGGTGCTCATTCTATTATGGCAGGCAGTTTGTTTGCAGGTACCGAAGAATCGCCTGGCGATACCATTATATTCCAAGGACGTAAGTTTAAAACTTATCGTGGCATGGGCTCAATTGAAGCAATGCAAGCTGGCTCAAAAGACCGCTACTTCCAAGATATGGAAGACGACATTAAAAAGCTCGTTCCCGAAGGAATTTCGGGACGTGTGCCCTACAAAGGTTCACTATCCGAAGTTTTATATCAACTGGTTGGTGGTTTAAGAGCAGGAATGGGCTATTGTGGAGCCAAAACCATAAAAGACCTACATCACGCAAAATTTGTTAGAATTACCCATGCAGGCGTAGTAGAAAGTCACCCACACGATATTACTATCACTAGCGAAGCACCCAATTATAGCAGAGAATAATAAATAACTTAAATATAATTACCTATGAAAAGATGTATCTTTTTTACATTAATGAGTTTAATTGTAGTTTTTAAGGGATATGCACAAAACAACGACCCCGTATTAATGACTATCAATGACAAAAAAATTACAAAATCGGAATTTGAACGCATTTTTCACAAAAACAACAAAGATTCAGTTACCGACGAAAAATCTGTAAGAGAATATCTAGACTTATTTATTAACTTCAAACTAAAAGTATTTGAAGCAATTGCCAATGGCCTAGACACAGCACAAAATTTTAAACAAGAACTTCAAAACTATCGCAAACAGTTAACAGCTCCTTATTTTGTTGATAAAGAGACCGAAGAAAAATTAGTACGTGAAGCTTACGAACGCAAAAAAATACGCATACGCACCAGTCACATACTTATAAAAGTTCCTGAAAATGCTTCTCCTGCCGATACATTAGCAGCATACAACAAAGCCATTGATATTAGAAACCGCATCTTAAAAGGCGAAGATTTTGCCAAATTAGCTAACGAATTCTCACAAGACGATGTTAGCAAAATTAATGGTGGCGATATAGGCTACTTAACTGTTTTTACCACTGTACTCCCCTATGAAAATGCTGCTTATAGCTTAAAACCAGGCGAAATTTCGATGCCAGTCCGCAGTCAGTATGGTTATCACATTATTAAAGTTACCGACCGAAAAGAAAACCCAGGCGATGTTAAAGTTGCTCATATTATGGCATTAGTTGCCCGCGATGCCAGCGAAGAAGATGTAAAAAAAGCTGAACAAAAAATAAATGAAGCATACCAAAAACTTTTACAAGGCGAAGACTTTGCCAAAGTAGCCATGGATTACTCGGATGATAAAGCTTCTGCAAAAAGAGGCGGCGACCTGCCTTGGTTTGGTACCGGTAGAATGGTTCCCGAATTTGAAACCGCTGCTTTCGACACCAAAGTAGGCGAAATAACAAAACCATTTAGAACCGCATTCGGCTTTCACATTATTAAAAAAATTGAAACCCGTCCCATTGCAGCATTCGAAAGCGAACGCAACGATTTAGCACAAAAAATCGCTAAAGACCCAAGAGCTCAACAAAGTAAAAACGTACTAATCGAAAAACTAAAAAAAGAATATAACTATACGTTTAATAAGAAAAATTTAGACGAAATAATTGCATTTGTTGACACCAATTTATATAGCGGCAATTTTAAAGCTCCCAAAACAGCTAAGCTTGATAAGCCACTATTTACTCTAAAAGACTCAACATACATACAAAAACAATTTGTGCAATATTTAAGCAACTATAAATCTAAATCAAAAGAAAAAGCTACCAACGAAACAGCAAAAGAACTCGCCAAACAACTATATAAAAATTGGGAAAACGAAAAAATCGTAGCATACGAAGATGCTCGATTAGAAACCAAATACCCTGCTTTTGCTAATCTTTTACAAGAATATCACGATGGCATTTTATTATTCGATTTAACGGATAAAATGGTATGGAGCAAAGCCATTAAAGATACCGTAGGATTAAAAGAATTTTACGAAAAAAATAAAAATAAATACATGTGGGATACCAGAGCCGAAGCTATTTGGATTACATACGAAAATGATAAATGCAAAGATGCTTTAATTAAAGCAATAGAAAACAATAAAAAACAACAAACGATAGACGATATCTTAAAATCAATCAATAAAAAATCGACCTGTCTAACCAAAAAAGACACTAAACTTATTAGCAAAGGCGAAATGCCTGGTATTGATAAAATAGCTTTCAACGAAGACAAAACACAAAATAAAAAATATACTCTTTTCGAAGATAAAAAGCTAATTATTTACATCAATGCCATGGTTCCACCACAACCTAAACAATTGCACGAGACGAAAGGAGTTGTTACAGCCGATTACCAATCATACTTAGAAAAACAATGGATTGACGAGCTTAGAAAAAAATATACTGTAAAAGTTAACGAAGAAGTTTTAAAACAAGTTAAATAGTGAACCCAACCCAATATGTTAAAATATTAACGTGGGCAATAGCTTTAGTATTGGGATTATTTTCTTGTAAACAAGAAAAACAGAACCTACCTAACGATAAAGTTATTGCTCGCGCCTTTGATCAATACCTTACACAATCGGATGTTGCTGAATTATTAATAGACGCTAAAAACAAAGAAGATTCTTTTTCAATTATTCAAACATACGCACAAAACTGGGCAAAGAAAAAAGTTTTATTACAAATTGCAGAAAAAAATTTATCTGCCGAACAACTCGATGTTTCAAAAGAAGTTGAAAATTTTAAAAACAACCTACTCATTTATCGCTACCAGCAAGCTTATATTCAAGAACATTTAGATACTATTGTTAGCGACTACGAAATCGAAAAATATTATAACGAACATCAAAACGAACTAACACTTAACGAAAACATTGTAAAAGCACTTTTAATTCAAATTCCCCGAAGCTTTAATCAAATCAATAAACTTAAAAGTATTTACAAAAGCGAAAAAGCAGCTGATATTCAAGCATTAGATGTTATTTGTAACAAATATGCATATCAATGCAATAATTTCAACGACGAGTGGGTAAGCTTCGACAAAGTACTTAGCTATATACCCATTAATATTTCAAACCAAAACGATTTTTTAAAAAACAATAAAACCATTGAGGTCATTGATAGCAATTTTGCTTATTTCGTAAATATTAAAGATTTTAAACTCATAGGCGAAATAATGCCTAAAGAATGGGGCGCCAAACAAGTAGTAATTCCTAACATTCTTATACAACGAAAACTTAAACTTATAAAAGAATTAGAAAATAAATCACTCGAAGATTACATAAACAAAAATAAAGTAGAATTTTATTACCCATGAACCAATACATTTTTATTATTTTATTCGTACTATTAAGCCACTTAGGCTACAGTCAAAAGCCCATCATTGACAAGGTTATTGCCGTTGTCGGAAATAATGCGATTCTTTTAAGCGACTTAGAAAATCAATACCACCAAATGCCCGATAAAAGTAAATACGATCATATCGATTTAAAATGTAATATATTAGAAGAACTCATATATCAAAACTTCTTATTGCATCAAGCCGAAATCGATAGTGTAACTGTTGGCGATAAAGAAGTAGAATCTGAAATGGAACGCCGCCTCCGTTATTTTATTAGTCAAATTGGTAGCGAAAAAAAACTCGAAGAGTATTTTAATAAATCGATAATTGACATTAAAGCCGACTTACGCAAATCGTTACGAAAACAAATGTTGGCAGAAAAAATGCAAGAAAAAATTACAGGTAAAATAAAAGTGACACCTACCGATGTAAGAAATTTTTATAACAGTATCCCCGCCGACAGCATACCAACCATCCATGAACAAGTAGAATACCAACAAATTGTAATTTACCCTACCATCAGCGAAAAAGAAAAAATAGAAGCCAAAGAAAAGCTGAATCATATTCGCGAACGAATACTAAAAGGCGAAAGTTTTTCGACCTTAGCCGTTCTCTACAGCGAAGATCCAGGAAGCGCCTTACGAGGTGGCGAATTAGGCTTTTTTACACGCAGCGACATGGTACCCGAATTTTCGGGAGCAGCATTTAAACTTAAAGAAGGCGAAGTTTCGCCCATTATCGAAACAGAATATGGCTACCATATTATTCAGCTTATCGAACGCAAAGGTGAACAAATTAATGCACGTCATATACTTATTACCATTAAAAGCAATTTCGAAGAATTAATGAAAGCAAAAGCCAAAGCACAAAATATTTATCAAAAAATCATTTCAGATTCTATTACTTTTTCAAAAGCAGCTACAATTTATAGCATGGATAAAAATACAGCGTATAACGAAGGAATTGCTGTCAATATGATGAATAACACAACCCGATTTGATATAGACCAACTTGATCCAGCAACTGCAAAACAAATAGAAAACCTTAAATCCGGCCAAATAAGTCAACCCTTTGAATTTTCGAACGAACAAGGAAAAAAAGGATATAAAATCATAAAACTTAAAGCACGTTTTAAAGAACATAAAGCTAACCTCAAAGAAGATTACAATTATATTCAGCAATTAACACAAGAATACAAAAAACAAGAAGCAATAAAAAATTGGATACTCAATAAAATGAAATCGACCTACTTCACCATCGATGAAGAATATAAAAAATGTGAGTTTAACCTTTTAAAACTTTAACCACTATGATACAAGCTACCGACGATATACAAGCAGTAAAACAATTACAACAAACCCATACCGCATTAAAGTCAGAGATTCAAAAAGTTATTGTTGGACAAGAACAAGTTATTAATGAAGTCATTACCGCACTTTTTTCTAAGGGACATTGTCTATTAATCGGAGTGCCTGGCTTAGCCAAAACACTTTTAGTAACAACCATAGCTAAAGCATTAGGTTTAAAATATAACCGAATTCAATTTACACCCGATCTGATGCCATCTGATATTGTAGGAAGCGAAATATTAGACGATAGTCGCAAATTCAAATTTATTCAAGGTCCCATCTTTTGTAACTTTCTTTTAGCCGACGAAATAAATCGTACTCCCCCAAAAACTCAGTCTGCACTTCTCGAAGCTATGCAAGAAAAAACAGTTACTGCAGCAGGCAAACAATTCAAATTAGAAGAACCATTTTTTGTTTTAGCAACACAAAACCCTATCGAACAAGAAGGTACCTACCCGCTTCCCGAAGCTCAACTCGATCGTTTTATGTTTAACATTTTGCTCGACTACCCAAGTTTTGACGAAGAAGTAACCATTGTAGAGCAAACAACAAGCCTCAAAGAAGATAACATAAACCAAATTTTAACAGCCGAAGATATTATATATTTTCAAAATCTAATCTATAAAGTACCAGTAAATTCTAATGTAGTAAAATATGCTGTAAACTTAGCCTCTTGCACACGCCCATCACGCAACAACTCACACCCTTTAGCATCTAAATATATTACATGGGGAAGCGGACCACGTGCTTCACAATACCTTATCATTGGTGCAAAAACACATGCACTGCTTAATGGAAAATATAGCCCCGACATCGAAGATATTAAAGCCGTTGCTCACCCAGTACTTAGACACCGCATTATACGTAATTACCAAGCTGAAGCCGAAGGAATTACAAACGATATGCTCATCGATGAATTGTTAAAACAATGATACTGCAACTTAACAGTTTGTAAATAACAAATGAAATTTTTTTTATTCAATATTCAATATAAATTGTTCAAAATCATTAAACACTATTCAACTTATGGGTTAGCAATATTTTTTTTATTCATCTCCTTTACCCATACAGCCCAAAACATCAAAAAAATTGAGCTTGTAAATGCCAATCTTATTGATTACGACGAAATGCGATATGGAAAAAATATTCGCAGAATGGTTGGGAATGTAACTCTTAAACACGAAAATGCTATATTAACCTGTGATAGTGCCTATTACAATACCGAACAAAACGATGTTCAAATGTATGGCAATGTTCACATTAATTTTAGCGACACCATCCATCTCTATGGAAAATATATAGGATATTCGGGCAATACACGCATAGCCAAAGTTCGAAACGATGTTACTCTAACTCACAAAAAAGCTACACTCTACTGCGATTCACTTAATTACGATAGAACCACCCATATCGCTTATTATTTTAATTATGGTAAAATTATTAGCAACCAAAGTGTACTTGTAAGTCAATGGGGATACTATTATGCCCATTTACGCGATTTTGTAGCAGTTAAAAATGTTATTTTAACCCATCCACAATACAAAATGTTTAGCGACTCGCTAAGATATAATATACAAAGCGGTATTTCAACCTTTTATGGTCCATCAAAAATTATTGGCGACACCAACCTTATATATTGTGAAAACGGTTGGTACGATACCAAAAAAGATATTAGTCGTTTTAGCAAAAATGCATATTTATGGAGTAAAAATAAACTACTGAAAGGTGATAGCCTATTTTATGACAGAGGCAAACAATATGGTATTGCAACCAAAAATGTATCACTTATCGATAGCATCAATAAAATTATTATTAAAGGCAATTACGGACGTTATCATGAAAAACCCGATAAAGCTTTTATGACCGATAGCGCTTTATTTGTTGCCATCCAAGATAGTACAGATACCCTTTACCTACATGCCGATACCCTTTACTATATAACAACAACCGATAGCCTAAAGTACTTAAAAGCATATTATCACGTTAAAATGTATAAAAACGATTTACAAGGCGCTTGCGATTCATTGGTCTATTCGGTCCGCGATTCTGTTATGGAATTATTTAAAGTCCCTATTTTGTGGAGCGAACAACATCAACTAACTGCCAAACAAATAAAAATATTCTTTCGCAACGATTCTATCTTTAAAATATTCTTAAATGATATTGCTTTTATCATTTCACACGAAGATTCATCACTCTTTAATCAAATAAAAGGTAAAACTATGACCGGCTATTTTAAAAACAACAAATTATATAAAGTTGATGTAAAAGGCAATGGTCAAACCATATATTACCCCAAAGACAATAACGAAATTATTGGAGCAAACAAAGCCGAAAGCTCTGATATAACAATATTTATAGAAAACAATGAAATAAAAAAAATAATTTTTTTAAAACAACCGAATGCAACACTCTATCCCATAAACCAAATCAATCCTGTTGAATTCAGACTCGATTATTTTAAATGGTACGAAAATATACGCCCGCTTAAAGCAGCTGATATATTCAAAAAAAATATAAATTTGCCATAATTTAAAATTTACCCCATGAACTCAACCGGTATCTTATATTTAATACCAACTCCCTTGGGTAATCAAATACAATCTTTTTTTTACGATTCATATTACATTGAAATTATTTCATCCTGCAGACATTTTATTGTCGAAGAAGTTAAAACTACGCGTCGTTTTTTAAGAAAAATCATACCCCAATTTCCTATTGACGATTGTCAATTTTTAGTTTTCAACGAACACAGTTTAAAGCATCATTTAACCCTCTTTATTGACCCACTAAAAAAAGGATTTAATGTGTGTATGCTTTCAGAGGCAGGCTGCCCTGCAATAGCCGACCCTGGCTACCCTATTATTCTTGAAGCTCATCGACAAAAAATAAAAGTAAGCCCATTAGTAGGTCCATCGAGCATTATTTTAGCACTCATGGCTTCGGGCTTACCTGCTCAACAGTTCAAGTTTAACGGCTATTTACCCGTTAAAGCCGAACCATTAAAAAACAAACTAAAAACACTCGAACATCAATCATTTCACGAAAATATTAGTCAAGTATTCATTGAAACACCTTACCGTAATCAAAATCTTTTTAACGAAATTATTCAAGTTTGCAACCCCAATTCATTACTATGTATTGCCTCTAATATTACCCAACCCAATGAATACATCCAAACTCTATCTATATCACAATGGCATGAAAATAGATGGGTCGCCGAAAAAAATCCTACTATTTTTATCTTATTTTCGGGTAAACTATGAGAATAATATTTATCATATTATTTATATCATTGTATATTTCGATTTTTGGACAAACCGAACAGCTCTCACTACCTATTAAACACAATTCATACGTTACCCATTTAATTTTTAGCACCGACCGACGATATGTTTATACGGTTTCTAAAGACCAAACTATAAAATTATGGTATTTTTCGAGTGGCAATCTTGTAAAAACCTTTATAGGTCACACAAATACTATAAAAGCTATTGCAATAGATAACACAAATAGCTTTTTATTTAGCGCAGACGAAGGTGGAAATGTCTTTGTTTGGAATACTTTAACAGGAGATATTATCAAAAGAATCACAGCCTCTGCTTCAGTTGAAACTATTTTGTGGTGTGAAAATAATAAAAATCTCATTGTTAGTACTTCCGATGGTAAACTAACATGGTACCAATATCCTCAAATGAATATTATTGAAACTATATCTACCTCGCCCTTTATTGCAATTAAGATTTTAAAGGCAAAAGACCCCAATTTTTATTTTGTTGGTTTCAAAAAATGTAATACTTGCAAACAAAATATTCTTCAAAATGGCAATGTACAACTTTTTGATGCATCAACTCATTCTTTTTTTCCCTTATGCAACTACACCGATGATTTAAGCAACCTTATACTTAGCCCCGATAGCAGTAAATTGGTATCAGCATCGTCCGAAAATTATATGATACGCGTTTGGGACACTAATCGTTTATTGGAGGAAACCTCTATTAAAACCCCTACCAAACCTTATACATTATTCGTATCACGCACAAATAAAATGATTGGAGTAGGCTCTGCTGAAAATGGTGAATTACGAATTTACCGCTATTCGGGCGAAGAAATACTAAGTACAATCATAGATACTGGCTATGTTGTTTATGGCGAAATAAATAACGATATTACCCGTATTCACCTATTGAATAATTATGGGCAATTCAAAAAATACGATTTTAGCTTTAACCTACGTGAGGTTATGGGATATTATACCTCCATTATTAATGAAATTAACACCATTGCATACAACAAAGAAAATCAATTAATAATAATGGGTCTTAAAAACGGAATGACAAAGATTTTTGACCTTAAAACAACTACATATAAAAATCTACCTTTTAAATTCAAGGCAAGTGTTAGTTATATTAGCACTTATCAATCATATATAGCAATAGTTTACGACCCAATTATTACATACAACGAAACCGATAACCCTAATTTAGCAAATAATACGGAATCGGTTGCCATTATTTATGATATTCAGAAAGATAGCATTATAAAAAAATTCAACTATTCAAGCTCCTATATAACGTCCATTTTTGTTGCATCTGAACACCTTTTTTTAGGCTTTAACAATGGTAAAATAGAAATCTGGAACATCAAAGTCAACAAAAAAATAAATGAAATTCAAGCTTCGCCATACGATATACTTCAACTATATTATTCACCACATCAGCAAACTTTATACTCAAAAGATATTGACAACCGCATTTTAGTTTTTCAATTAAAACCCAGTAACCAAATTATTTTCTCTAATACCATAAACCTTAATGAACAAGAAGAACTTTATAGTTTTTTAAATAACCAATATGCTACCAACCAAAAAATTAATTTTCAAGAAAAAAATTTTCAATATGCCAATAATGGTGCTCATTTCATAAATAAAGACACATGCATTATTATACAAAATAATACAATAAAAGCCATAACTTTTAATAATAATATCATATGGGAAATCATACCCGAATGGACAAAACCTCTTTTTGTATTAAGCGATTCAACCCTTCATCGCATATTTGTATGTGATAAACACGGCAATATTGCATTTTACAACTCAATTGATGGTAAATGGATTTGTAATTTGTATGTCAATCAAAACGACACATGGATTTGTAAATCGGAACAACATTACGACATCGAAAAAAGTTTAATTAACAAAGTTTTTACTATAAAAGGAATTAGCTTTGTTGATAGCAATCCATTAAAACATCAACGAATTGAACAACTACTACAAAAATTAGTTTTAATAAAAGAATAAAAATCTCTATTTTTGTTGAACAAAACATTTTCTTCGTTGCAAACATTAAGACATATAATTTACTTATTTCTATTATTTTACTGTTTCTCTTGCTCCAATAGCCTCGAAACAGTCAATTCTATTGTAAGCAGCGATACTATACCTGTTCTATCATCAAAAAACTTTTACCTTACACGTAGCGATTCTGGTATTATTGTTGTTAGAGCTCAAGCAAAAGTCGTAAAATATATCATTACGGCTAAAGATTCGTTTACCATTTTTCCTAATGGCATTATAGTTGAAACCTTTTCAAATTATCCTCAAGTAGAAAGCATGATTTCTGCAAATTATGCCAAACATTACGAAAGTAAAAAACTTTGGGAAGTAAAAAATAATGTAATAGCACGAAACTATAAAGGCGATACCCTTTATACAGAATTGCTCTATTGGGACGAAAAGTCAAAAAAAGTATATAGCAATAAATTTTGTAAAATAATAACTCAAGACGGACTACTGATTGGAAAAAACGGATTTGAAGCCGACGAAAGCCTTACCAAGTGGAAAGTCTTTAATACACAAGGAACTGTAAATGTCAAAGACCAATAACAAAAGCATCATATTAGAACGAATGTGGTTAATAATTGCCATCATCACGCTTATATTAGCTATCATTGAATCGATAAGAAAACCATTTGAACAAACTTACCCTTTGTTTATTATTACGGGTATTAGCTTTTTTATGTTTTCGTTACGAAAAAGTATTCGAAAAAAAATTAAATCCTAATATGCAATATCTTAATATTATAATATTACTCATCTTATCAGGGATTTTTTCAGGCCTTGAAATTGCATTTATAACCTCTGATAAATTGCGACTTGAACTTGATAAGAAAAAAGGCAAATGGTATGCTCAAATTCTTAACCCTATATATCAAAACCCTAAAAAATTTATAGCTACTATGCTCATTGCCAATAATTTTGTTTTAGTTCTTTATGGTATTTTATTTTCACAATTTTTAGATGTTAAATTAAGCCTTTACACTCATAATACTTTTATTATTTTAATCTTAAGTACGCTTATTTCAACTGTAATTATTTTATTTCTTGGCGAATTTATTCCCAAAAGCTTATTTATGCTTAAACCCAATCCACTTTTATATATATTTGCAGTTCCATCCATAATTCTATTTTACTTATTCTATCCTTTAACATGGTTTTTTATTCATTTGTCAAATTTAATTATTCGTTTGCTCTATGGTAAAAACAACTCAAAAAGCACAGAATTGGTATTTAGTAAATTCGACTTATACCAAATGATAGAAAATTCGATCAACAACGACCAAACAAAAGAAGATATTAATTACGAATTAAAAATATTTCATAATGCTCTTACTTTCGATAAAGTAAAACTCAAAGAATGTATTGTTCCTCGCACCGAAATTGCTGCCGTAGAAATAAACAATTCAATATCGAATATTAAAGAAAAATTTATTGAAACTGGTTATTCCAAACTATTAGTGTATAAAGATAATATCGACAACATAGTAGGTTATATTCATATAGGCGATATATTTTCGAACCCAGCCTCAATTCAATCTATTATTCGCGAAATTATTATTGTACCAGAAACCTTAACGGCTCAAAAATTACTTAGCGAATTTATTCAAAAGAAAAAAAGTATAGCTTTAGTAGTTGACGAATTTGGCGGAACTTCGGGCATTGTTACTATTGAAGACATTTTAGAAGAAATATTTGGCGAAATAAACGACGAACACGATACCGACGAATTAGTTGATAAAAAAATCAATGATAATGAATATGTTTTAGCAGGCCGACTTGAAATAGATAGCCTTAACGAAAAATATAACCTAAATATACCCGAATCGCAAGAATACGAAACCTTAGCTGGCTTTATTTTATTCCATTACAATAGCATTCCTAAACCCAACGAAACCATTCAAATTCCACCCTTTAGCATTAAAATATTAAAAGGAACAAATACAAAAATAGAACTTGTATTACTCAAAGTAGAAACAACATAATGATATTAAAAAAGGGACTATATGCTTTAGCCCCTTTTATTTTGTATTATTGTACTGAACTACTTTGATCGGTTTTTATTTGCTTTATTTTAGGCTTTCCATCAATGTAAATGCTACTTCCATCCTCAATTATGGCCGATATTGAATCTTTTACATTTACTTTCAAAGAAGACCCATCTTTAACAGTAGCATTTGCTATTAATAGATTAAGCTTATCTAAACTTACACTGCTTCCATCTTTTATATACATTTCGGACTTTGTCGCATTGCCTTCCACTTGAACACTACTACCATCACTCAGCGACATTTTCAAGTTATTTCCACTATATTTTAAATTAGCATCGGCTCCATCTTTTAAATCTATTTGAAGCTTTTCAACCTTCAATGTATCATCAAACAAAACAATTGCTCCATTTCGAATAATTAAACTACTGATATTAGGAGAATACAATGTTAAAAGAGCATTTTTTCTTCGAAATACTTTCGGAGCATTAATCGTCAGTTGATTAGACGTTTGATGTAATTTAATATGATTTTTAAATGCCTCATCTATTGTCATTTTAGCATAAACGGAATCGCTACATTTCCAGTGAACTGTGATATTTCCCGAAATCATAATACTATTAAAACTGTTAAGTTTTATTTCATCTGTTACCGTTTTTCCAGAAGCAACTAATAAATTACTTTTTAGCTTGCTACTAAGAACAATAATCGCAATTAATGATAAAATAAATTGTAGCGAAATTGTAACTATCAAAAATTTTGTACTTGTTTTCATATTACTTAATTTTATTAATAAATGTTTGAAAATATTGTTCTAAGTCATTTAAAGAGATGCCTAATAATACCATTTGCTTAAAAAATTGTGGCATATCCCATTGCGTAAACTTTTGACGCAAATACGTTTTGGCTTTTTCTTTGCCATCTGCCGAAACAAAATAGCCTATACCGCGTTTATTAAAAATAATTCCTTCTGATTGAAGCAAATCATACGAACGCAATACTGTATTGGGATTTACTTCAAGTTGCACCGAAAGCTCTCGAACCGATGGTATTCGTTCAGCCTGAACCCATTTTTCAGTTAAAATATAGGCGCATATTTCATCGACTATTTGCAAATATATGGCCTGATTACTAGCAAATTGCATAGTTTAACCCTCTCTTTCTTTAAGTTTAAAATATGCTGTTATTAAACACATAATAGCAACTACAAGCATAAAGATTTTTAAGCCCCAAACTATCGATTCGGGATTTGATATTACAATACCATTAAAAGCAAACTCCTTTTCAGCCAAATCGTTTACAGGTAATAGAAGACGCCCCCATATATACAACCATAAATTATGCAACATGCTTATAGAAAACAACACTAATAAGGTTTTAAAAAACGATAGTTTTTTGAACCAAGATGCACCTAAGAAAAAAACAGCATGAACAATAAACCCAACAAAAAATAAAGTACCAATACTACTCCAGCTTTCACTACCAACAGAAAAATCTACAACAAAAAATGATTTGGCAATTACATACAATAATACAATTGAAAAGCGATATACAATATAACTCAATATAAGGTAAACAGGAAAAGTAAATAGCCATGCGGTTAAAAATTTTTCAAAAATTGAAGCTGGCAGTGTTAAAAAAGTAACAGAAGTATTTGGTTCTTGTAATTCTTTAAATGCCTCTGAAGCAAAAACCGCCCCCATAATAGAAAATGTAATAAGCATCGATACCTTAAACGATTGTAGTGTATTTGCAGGGTTTTGAGTTGTAAACAATATTAACAAGCTAATAGCAAAATTTATCCCAGTTGCTGCAATCATTGCTATTCGCCACGATTTAGCAGATAATACCCACTGACGATGAATCAATAATTTGATTCTTTTTAAACTAAAATCATTGGTTTTCATACTTCTAAACATTTAAAAGTTTATTAATTTTATCAGACTCATGAATAATAGCATTAAACAATAATTCAAAATCTATTTCAAAATTTTTATCCGTTGGTTGACTACAGATTGCTTTTATTCCGCCAAATTGTTCTTCAAAATAAATTACCGATTCGTCAGATTTTTCTTTCAAACTAAAAAACAACTTATTTGAAATTGTTTCTAAATCAGCTGCAAAACGAATATATCCATTATCGAGCACTATGATATAATCAATCAAACTCGATAAATCGCGAACCTGATGTGTAGAAATAACAATACACGAATCGTCGTGAATTTGCTGTGCAAGTAATTTTCTAAACTGACTTTTCGAAGGAATATCAAGTCCATTGGTAGGCTCATCCATCAATATTAACGACGCATTGGTAGATAATGCAAAAGCTATAATAAACTTTTTCTGTTGACCATATGAAGCTTCATTAAGCTTCATGGCTGCATCTAATTCAAATTCTTTTAAGCATAGTTTAAACTTTTCGACTTCAATTTTTTGATAAAAAGGAGCATGAATATCAAAATACTTTTGCATACTAATAGCAGGCAGTTTAAAGGTTTCTGGAATAATATACAAGTCTTGCAATATGCTAACCGATCGGGTACTTATAGATTGTCCATTAAACTCAACACTACCACTATTAGCCATTAATACACCCGACAAATGCTTAAGTAATGTGGTTTTGCCGGCACCATTAACACCAAAAAGACCATAAATATGGCCTCTTTTTAATTCCAAATTCAGATTATTAAATAATAATCTCTTTTTAGAATAACCAAATTTTAAATTTTGAACGTTTATCATACTATTTTATTTTTATAGTGTACTATTATACTAATACACTACAAATGTATGACAATATTTTTAAACTACCAAATTTTTTTGCTTTTTTTTTAACTTTTCTATAAAGCTAAATTACAGAGATTTATAAGAATTTTAATAAACCTTAAAATGTAAATAATGAGCGATTGAAAATTAAATAAAGTAAAAATAGAATTTTATCTTTCAATAATAAGATAAAGCAAACCTAAATTAATTTTTGTTTTTAAATATTTATTATGGTAGAACCAGTTGCAGGATGATGTATAATTTCAATATTTGATCCAACTGGATATTTAATATGTATATCACTATTATTTGTTTTTATTGTGAAAGTTTTTTCTTCACCATTTACATTAAAGGAAACAACTAAAACTTTATACATTTTAGATGAAAAGAAATTAAAAGCTTTTGAATGCTTTATAACTTTTGCTGTTATCCTAAGTCCATATTGACGAGCTGTTTTATTATTTCTATCAATTTCAATCGCTTTCTTTAATAAAAGATAAGATACAAATCCAAATATCAGAATGCTTATTATAACCATAAATAATTGGCTCTTATCTATTGGAAATAAAATAGAAATAACTATTACAAAAACGACAAAAACAGATCCAAATAATCCAAAAAACCAAAATGGAGTAGATTTTTGCTGCATAAATTAAAAATTATAAACAAACATAAGGTAAATATTTTAAATGTGCAACATTTTGTAAATTTATATATTAAAAGAAAAATTATTTTAACCAAGTAACATGAATAAACAAATTCAGCCAGGCTAATAAAAATATTAATATTTTCAGAAGAATAAACCCTACACCCACCGTCATACCGAGCTTGTCGAGGTATAACCATACGCAAAACTAAATGGGCATTGGGGTCATTCTTCGACAAACTCAGAATGACAAGCAATTCGACAAGCTCAGAATGACAAGAAATTTGAATTGATTACAAACATTTTATCGTTTACGCATATCTAATGCGTAATGTAGATTTAAGTGTTCTTTCTACATCCGATGAGTTATAATCATAATTAAATTTTAAACTTTTAATTATTTATTTTTTAAACTTATAAATTTGGTTTTAAATCTGCCTTTTCTCATATCAAATATATTATTTAATCACCTATCTTTGCCTAAAATAAAATAAAACGTATGAAACAAATATTAATATTAGGTGCAGGATTTTCGTCCACAGTAATGATTAAATACTTATTAGAAAAATCTGTAGAAAATAACTGGAAAATAACAGTTGGTGATGTTTCGCTTGAATTAGCCGAAAAAAAAGTTAATCATCACCCCAATGGTCGTGCAATTGCCTTCGATATCAACAATGAAGAACAGAAGCAATTAGAAATAGGCAATGCCGATGTAGTAATATCATTTTTACCCGCAATGATGCATCCAATAGTGGCTCGCGAATGTTTAAAACAAGGTAAAAATATGCTAACAGCCTCCTATGTTTCACCAGAAATGAAAGCTCTAGCTCCAGAGGTGAAACAAAAAGGGTTAATATTTTTAAACGAATTGGGTGTTGACCCCGGTATCGATCATATGTCGGCAATGAAAGTTATCGATCATATACGCTCACAAGGAGGTATTATGAAAGCTTTTTATAGCAATACCGGCGGATTAATAGCTCCAGAATCAGATAATAATCCATGGCACTATAAATTTACTTGGAATCCAAGAAATGTTATAGTTGCCGGACAAGGAACAGCCAAATATTTTGAAAATGGAACCATCAAATATATACCATATCAACAATTATTTAAACGTACCTTTAGAGTTAAAGTACTCGATTTAGGTGAATTTGATGTATATGCCAACCGCGATTCTTTATCTTATCGTGAAGTTTATGGTTTACAAGATATACCAACCATTTTCAGAGGGACTATGCGTCGTCCTGGATATTGTCAAGCATGGAATATATTTGTTCAACTTGGTATGACCGATGATACTTATATAGTTGAAAATTCTGAAAATATTACTTATCGCGATTTTATCAATATGTATCTCCCGTACGATAATTCTTTAACAGTTGAAGAAAAAGTGTGTAAAATATTCAATCTTGATATGAATTCGCAAGAATTACATCTTTTAAAATGGTCTGGAATTTTCGAAAAAAATATAGTGGGCTTAAAAGATGCTAGTCCAGCAAAAATATTGCAAAAATTATTGGAAGAAAAATGGAGACTTGAGCCTGGCGATAAAGATATGATTGTTATGCAACATATTTTTAAATATGAAATAAATCAAGAACTTCATCAGATTACATCCTCACTTGTAGTTAAAGGTAAAAACGAAATAGAAACTTCAATGGCAATAACCGTTGGCATGCCGGTTGCTTTTGCTACTGAAATGCTGCTCAAAGGAGAAATCAATCTTACGGGTGTTCATACTCCAGTAATACCTGAACTTTACAACCCTATTTTATCGAAACTAGAACAAATAGGAATTCATTTTATAGAAGAACATCAGGTTATTAATTAAAATTGTAAACGTTAATACATAATAAAAGAAAAGGCTGAAACCATGTTTTCAGCCTTTTCTTTTTAAATAATCATCAATACATTATTTACCTTTATTTCGTCCTGAATAGTTAATTTTAAGAGCATTTGCTTTTCTAAGTTCTTGTTTAAGGTCTGTAATAATACCCATCTTAGTATTAATATCTACTTTTAGCGAAGTAGTTAAAAAAGGCACATCACTTTCTGGGCGTGCAGCTCTTTCTTTTTCGATAAAAGACTGAATATCAGAAAGCTTAGCAAAAGCATCGTTTAATTGAATACGAGGTTCAGTTCCAAATATTTTTTGAAACTGCGGACGCGGTTCACCCACATAAATATAACTCACCAACGATTTCTTTTCAATCTTTTTGGCTTCCGAAATTTCAGCTGGTAACTTCAATTTTACTTTAAGTTCAACATCGCGCATTACTGTTGTTACCATAAAGAAGAACAAAAGCATGAAAATAACGTCGGGCAAAGATGCAGTACTAATTTTGGGTGTACCACCTTTTGTTTTTTGCTTAAATTTTCCCATTATTTATTTCCTCCTCCAATATTTTTAGGTTCAGCTTCGGAAATGCGTTGTGGGTAAATTTCATTAATGGCTTCACGTTGTTCTTGCGAAAGTTTATCGTAATCTTTACCAAACTTTTTCATAGCAAGTTCTTGTCGCAATTCATTATATGCAGCAACGAGCTCGTTTTGAACTTTTAGATACATTTCATACTTTGTACCACGGTCATTTTGCAACGAAATAACTTGCTTCGAAACAGGATATTGTCCAAAAAAAGGCACATTTGTCATCACCTTTTCGGGCATATTGGGATCGTCGTTTGGATTTTCGATAAATTCTTTTGCTTTTTTTCGTAAATCCTTAATATTTCCCCATTCGTTTTGAACAAGAAGCTGATTATTAGCATTTATTAAAACCGTAAATACATTACGCTTTTTTATTTCAGGTGGTTTTTCGGTGGTTTCGTCAATCCATGGTGGAAGTTTTCGTGACAATCCACTATCTACATCCATGGTTGTAGCCACCAAGAAAAATATCAAAAGCAGAAAAGCGATATCTGCCATTGATCCTGCATTAATTTCAGGTATTTCTTTCTTTGGCATAATTCTATCTTATTTAAATAATTTAGATATTTCTGCATAGATAGCAGCTAAAATGGTTCCAAAAAACATGATGTACAATGTAATAATAGAACCACCAATAATTTTAGATAGTTGTTCACCGATTTGAAACTTTTCGTAAACTTCGCCAGAACTAATAAAATAGGATAATAAAAATATTAGTACTAGGCCTATCGTTCCAAAAATAGTGCTTTTACTATTTTTGAAATTCTTAATTAGGAACCAACCTGCGAAACCTAATACAAGCAGGATGGCCACAAAAATTAAGAAATATGTTAAATATAATGCTACATCAATCATAATTGCTATTATTTATTTTTACGTTGATAATGAACTAAAATATCCATTAAAGAGATGGAGCTATCTTCCATAGAAATAACTAAGGTTTCAATTTTAGAAACAAGATAGTTATAGAATACCTGTAATATAATTGCAACAATAAGACCAAAAATTGTTGTTAACAATGCAACTTTAATACCACCTGCTACAATAGTGGGAGAAATATCACCAGCTACTTCGATAGCATCGAAAGCTTCAACCATACCAACAACCGTACCTAAGAATCCTAACATAGGTGCAAGTGCTATAGCTAAACTTATCCAGGTTAAACCTCTTTCGAGACCAGAGCTTTGTACACTACCATAGGAAACAATTGATTTTTCAACTACATCGAGACCTTGATCGTAACGATCTAAACCTTGATAAAAAATACTTGCTACAGGACCACGGGTATTGCGGCATACTTCTTTAGCAGCTTCTATTCCGCCGTTATTTAAGGCATCTTCAACTTTTTGTAAAAGTTTTTGAGTATTGGTTGTAGCCATATTAAGATAAATAATACGCTCAATAACAATAGCAAGACCAATGATTAAAAGGATTAGAATTGGGGTCATCCAAGGAACACCACCTTCGATAAATTTTGTTTTAAACACTTGATGTAACCCTTTTTCTTCGGGAACTGCCATTTCAGCTGCTGCAGTATCTGTTTGAGCAACTGGCTGTTCTTGTACAGCAGGTTGAGTTGTATCATCTACCATTTGAGTATTGGTAGCTTGTTGAACCTGGGTAGTTTGACCCATTACCCAATTACTTGCTCCAAAAGTGAGCAAACTAACAACGGTTAAAAAAGAAAAAAACTTTCTCATTTGCATAAACATTTTAATTTAAGTTAATAATCATTCATTTTTAAATTCATTGCGGAGAGAGCGGGATTCGAACCCGCGATCCCGTTTGAAGCGGGATACACGCTCTCCAGGCGTGCTCCTTCGACCACTCGGACACCTCTCCATACACCAAAAGTCAAAGAACAATTTTAGGCTGTGAAATTACAAAATATAAATGGATATATAAACAAATTTTTGATATTTTTTTTCTTATTCTTCTGTCATTTCTCCTCTAATGGAATGTTGTAAATAATAACGCGATTCTTGATAACTAAAACCCTTACTTAACACATACATCATTTTAGTAACTGCTGCTTCGGTAGTCATATCTTTGCCATCTATAACGCCCGCTTGCAACATTTCGCGGCTTGTTTCATATACGCCCATTTTTATACTCCCTACTAAGCATTGCGTTACATTTAATATACAAATTCCATTATCTATTGCTCTTTTTATAGATTTAATAAACCATTCGTTGGTTGGAGCATTACCGGCTCCATAGGTTTCGAGCACAATCCCATTTAATCCATTTATATTCAATAAAGCATCAAATACTTGTTGTTGAATACCTGGGAATAATTTAACAATAGCTACATTTGAGTTTAAGTGATTATGGAAAATCGTTTCATTTTGCGAAGGATAATCGATATAAGGAAAATTGTAATGAATATCGATGCCAGCAGTTGCTAAAAGCGGATAATTGGGCGATTTAAAGGCTTTAAATTGATCGGTACTATATTTTGAGGTTCGATTGGCTCTAAAAAGTTTGTTTTCAAAGTAAATACATACTTCAGGCACTGTGGGTTGTCCATTAGGCAATTTTGAAGCAGCTATGGTAATTGCTGTTAATAAATTTTCGCGTCCATCGGTACGTATTTCGCTTATAGGCAACTGAGAACCTGTAAAAATAATTGGTTTATTAACATTTTCTATCATAAAACTTATTGCCGAGGCTGAATATGCCATTGTGTCGGTTCCATGCAAAATAACAAAACCATCGAACAATAAATAATTTTGCTTAATAATTGATAACATATTTTTCCAGAACTCGGGTGTGGTATTAGATGAGTCTATTAACGGCTTAAGCGAAATAGTATCAATTTGATATGGAAATAAGCTTAACTCTGGAACATGTTTAAAAATTTCAGAAATTTCTACAGGGACAAGTGAATTTGTTTTTTTATCTTTTACCATTCCAATCGTTCCACCTGTATAAATCAATAAAATTTTAGTCTTATCCATTTTTTATTCTATTTTAAATAATTGTTGTGCATTATTCGATGTTTGTAATGCAACTTCCTCAAGGGTTAAATTCTTTAATTCTGCTATTTTATTAGCCATTATTTGAATATAAGAACTTTCATTACGTTGTCCTCTATATGGAACAGGCGATAAATAAGGAGCATCGGTTTCTAGTACTATATATTTAATAGGTATTTCTTTTACTACTTCTGCCATAGTAGCATTTTTATATGTTACAACTCCACCTATTCCTAACTTAAAGCCAAGTGAAATAACTTCTTCGGCTTCTTTAATATTACCAGGGAAACAATGAAAAACACCTGTTAATCCTAAATGCTGATATTGCTTTAATAACTTTATCAATTCATTTAATGATTTTCGCGAATGAATTACTAATGGCAACTTATAATGTTGTGCTAAAAAAAATTGTTCGACGAGTACTTCAGTTTGCTGTTCTATATATGTTTTATCCCAATAATAATCGAGTCCGCATTCGCCAATAGCAATAACATTATTTTTTTCAAGTGCGGCTTTCAATTGCTCAAGCTCTGTTTTATAATCTTCCTTAACCGATGTAGGATGAATACCCAACATAGGATAACAATACCCTTTATTTTGTTCGCACACTTCAAGCATTTTTTCTCGATGATGTCTATCTATATCGGGCACTAACAATTTTACTAAGCCATTATTTTTCGATCGTTGGAGCATTTCATTCCTATCATCATCAAATTGCTCAAGATAAATATGTGTATGAGTATCTACAAATTTCATTTTGCAAACGTACTAAAATTGTTAGAAAAATAAAATACACTTATCTTATTATCTAAAGCTTTATTGCTAATGTATAAACTTTACCGGGCAGAGGCTTAATAAGACCATTGAATTCCATATTTAACAATAATACTGAAACTTTACTCACAGGCATATTGGCTGCTAGGGCAATAAGATCGATAGTAATATCACCTTTATCTTTCAATATTTCTATTATTTTTTTCTCATCTTCGTTTATTTCAAAAACAAGTGGAATATTGTTTGGCTCATTCTTAACTTTAAAAGACCAGCCTAATACTTTACATATATCTTCGGCACTTTCTACTAGAGCGGCTTTATTTGATTTTATAAGAAAATTAGGTCCTTCGGAATAGGTATCGCTTATTTTTCCAGGTAATGCTAATACATCGCGGTTGTATGAGAAAGCTATTTCGGCGGTTATCATTGCGCCTCCATCTCGCTTTGATTCAACTACTAAAGTTGCATCCGACATTCCAGCAATAATCCTATTACGTTTAACAAAATTTCCTTTATCAGGAGGTGTTTTCGATAAAAATTCGCTAATTAAGCCTCCATTATCGAGCATTTTTGCAGCAATTTTTTTATGTTCGGCGGGATAAATTTGATCTAATCCATGAGCAACCACCGCAACCGTTGGTAATCCGTTATCTAAAGCAGATTTATGTGCAGCTATATCTATCCCATAAGCTAAGCCACTTACAATTAAAACATTAAGATTATTATTTTTAAAATCTTGCATTATCTTATCGCAAAAAGCACGCCCGTAGTGTGTTGCCCGTCGAGTTCCTACAACACTTAAAACCTGAGGAGCATTAAATGGGATATTGCCCAATGTAAAAATTGTAACGGGCCCATCTTCACAATGTTTTAATCGATAAGGATAATTTTCGTCGAGATAAGATAAAATTTGAATTTGATAAGTATCGCAAAATTTGAGTTCCTCTTCTACCCTTTTCCACAAATCGTTGCTATAAATAGTTTTTATTATTTTCTTAGCTAATACGTCGCTAATTCCAGGTATTTTATCTAAATTATTTTTATTTTCTCTAAAAACTGCCTCTAAACCACCACAATAAGCAATAAGCCTTTTAGCATTAATATCGCCAATGCCAGGTATTAAAGTTATAGCAATTTTTAAAGCTCTCTGGTCGTTTATCATTCAAATTTCTCAAGTTTAATCTTTGAATATTGATTCAAAGCTGATAACATTTGATTTTTTATGTCTTTGCTGATACCTGTAATTGAAATAGGCTTATAACGAGCAATACCTTGCTTTGTTCTTTGATATATAACCAATTCTTGTCTCTGATTAGCAAATGCTTTTATAATTTCAATTTTGTACAAATCCTTTTTTGGAATTTTCAGCATGTTATATTTGGGAACAATCGAAGTCATAGCATAAAATTTTATATGTATCATTTGAGGTTCTTCTTCATCATCATATATAATAATATTGTATTTCTTTTTTGATCTAAAAATCAGGTAGCCAATAAAACAAAGAGCAAAAAATACTGAATAAATCCAAGAAGGAATTGGTAGTAAATAGGTAGCATAAATATCGTACAACAGACCTATGGCAATTAAAGCCATAAATACCATAGTTACAAAGGCTAATTGCCCTCTTAAACGAGTATAATCTCCTTGATTATCTATTTTCATTTTATATATTTTTTATTTTATTTTTCTTTGATGTATAGCTTGTTCTATCAACTTTAATTCTCTGCTCACTTGTCCACCTATACTTTTATTTTCGTCGGCTCTTCGCAATAAATATGGTATAGTTATATTTACAGGTCCAAATGGTACATATTTAGCAACATTATATCCAGCATGAGCAAGATTAAATGAAATATGATCGCTCATACCGTATAGTTGAGAAAAATATACACGTTCATCATAGTTTTTCAGTTGTTTTTGAAGCATTAAATTTGCCAATAATGTACAACTTTTTTCATTATGACTACCGCAAAATATAGCAATACGATCCAAATGCTCCATACAAAAACGCAAAGCATTATCAAAATCGTTATCGGTATCTTGTTTTGTTTCATGTACGGGCGAAGGCATATTTTTTTCTTTTGCCCAAATTCTTTCTTGCTCCAAATAAGCTCCACGAACAAATTTTACTCCCATAAAAATATTTTGCTCGCAAGCTTTTTGATACCATTCTTTAAGAAAAGCTAAACGGTCTTTACGATACATCTGGAGCGTATTAAAAACCACTGCTTTTTCTTTATTGTATTTCAACATCATTTGCCATAACACATCGTCAACAGCAGCTTGCATTGAAGTATATTCAGCATCAATCAAAATGGGGACATTATTTTCATAGGCTGCTTGACAAAGGTAATCGACCATTGCAACAAATGAGTCGTATTCTTTTTGTTCGAAAGAACTGAGTATTTGCTTATTCGAAACTTTTTCTAAAACTTTTACTCTACATAAAGCACTTGGTTTAAATACTGCAAATGCAATGGCTTTATTGGTGTGGGCTAAGTGAATAATTTCCATTACTTGTTTAAATGTTTTATCGGATTGTTCTTGCGAAGTAGTTTCTTCAGCCGCAAAATCGAGTACCGATTTTACTTTAAAATCGTTTAATTTATTTACTAAACGTAGCGCATCGTTTAAATTTTCGCCTCCACAAAAATATCTATAAACAGTGGGTTTTACAGCCCATTTAATAGGGAAATGAATCCATAAAGCAAATTTAATAAGAGGTTTTGCTAGGGCAATAATCCACGACTTAAATATAACTCTAAATAAAAAACGTGATTGCTTTAATTCTTTCAAGCTTTTATGGGCAAAAGCATGCTCTACATTTTCAAATGAAAAATTCATAATGCTAATATAACGAGCAAAAGTAGGAAAAATGTTAGATAAATTCAATATCAAAAAAAAGCCGACAAATAGCCGGCTTTTCAATATAGTTTGCTAATAATTAGCGATATACTTTGGGTTCTACTTCGCCTCTTAATACCATTAAAGCGTTCATAGCTAAAGCTTTCATTTCGTCTTCTCCGGGATAAAGAACAACAGGAGCAATAAACGAAACCATTTCTTTAACATATTCGACAAAATCTTTATCGTATGCAATTCCGCCTGTTAGTAAAATAGCATCTACTTTACCGTGTAATACAGCAGCCATTTCGGCGATAGCCTTTCCAACCTGATACGCCATTGCTTCACGAACTTTTTCAGCATAACGATCGCCATTTTTAACTCGTTGTTCTACTTCGTAAGCATCATTGGTTCCTAAATAAGCCACTAATCCACCCTTACCCGTAATCATCTTTTTTACTTCCTCTAATGTATATTCTCCACTAAAACATAATCTTGCTAAAGCGCCAGCAGGAAGGGTTCCAGTACGTTCAGGTGAAAAAGGACCTTCGCCATCAAGGGCATTATTAACATCAACTACTTTTCCTTTTCGATGTGCACCTACAGAAATTCCACCTCCTAAATGAGCAACAATTAAATTTAATTCTTCGTATGATTTACCGATAGCATTAGCATGCGTTCGTGCAATAGCTTTCTGATTTAAAGCATGAAATATAGAAATACGTTCAAATTTTGGATGACCTGTAAAACGTGCTACCTCATCTAATTCATCAACAACAACAGGGTCGGCAATGTAGGCCTTTGCATTAGGTATAAGACGTGCAATATCATCGGCCAAAATTCCGCCTAAATTGCTGGCATGTTGACCCAATTTGCCAATTCTCAAATCATCGAGCATAGCTGAATTCACCTCATAAACACCCGATGGTATAGGATTAACTAAACCACCTCGACCAATTACAGCATTTAATGTTTGAATATCGATATTAGCTTCTTTTAATTCTTTCAATATAATTTCTTTACGAAATGAATATTGGTCGATAAGTTTAGCAAAAGGAGCGAGTTCCTCTGAAGTATGTTTAATGTTTTTTGTAAATATAGCCTTATTATCTTCGAAAACAGCAATTTTAGTCGAAGTTGAACCTGGATTGATAGCTAAAATTCTAAATGAATTCATAATATTTGTTTTTAAATTCTACTGTAAAAATAATCATTTTAAAATATATTCAATAAAAAAAGTCCTGTAAAACAGGACTCTTTTTCTATTTCATAGCAGCGGCTAAAGCAATAGACATCATTTTGCTCTTATCGCTATCGGCACGTGATGTAAGAACGATAGGAACTTTAGCTCCCATTAAAACAGCTGCCGAGCATGCATTTGCTAAAAATCCTAATGTTTTATACATAATATTTGCAGAAGCTATATTGGGACAGATAATTAAATCGGCATCACCGGCCACATCACTAACAATACCTTTGTGATGAGCAGCTTCTTTAGAAACAGCATTATCAACAGCCAAAGGACCATCGACTAAACAACCTTTTATCTGTTTACGACGGTTCATTTGAGTTAGCATTGCAGCATGAATGGTATCTTCCATTTTTGGATTAACGGTTTCAACAGCTCCTACAACAGCTACTTTAGGGCAATCTACACCTAATTTATGAAATGCTTCAATGCTATTTTCAAGTATTGCTACTTTATCTTCAAATTCAGGTGCGATGTTAACTGCAGCATCGGCAATAGCTAAAAGCTTATGATAAAAAGGAATTTCCATAAATGCAATGTGACTAATTAAAGCACCTTTGCGTAGTCCTTTTTCTTTGTCTAAAACAGCTTTTAAAAGTGGTCCCGTAGCCACTAATCCTTTCATTAATATATCTCCTCTACCTTCTTTAATTAAAGAAACAGCAACGGCAGAAGCTTTAACGGGATCGGATTCTTGAACTATTTCAACACCATTAAAATCAAGATTTAATTTTGTGCAAATTTGATTTATGGCTTCTTTATCGCCTACTAAAATTGGTTCAATAATACCTTCTTTTCTTGCATTATAAACAGCCTCTAAAACTGGTTCATCAGCGGCAGCTGCAACTACTAATCGTTTTGTGATACCCGCCTTAGCTATTTGAACAAATTCATCTAATTTTTTAAATTCCATAACTCAACTTAATTTATTTGCATTAATAAACCATATTTTTTGAAAAAACAATATTTACAGTATCGGTTGCTATTACTAACTCTTCGTTAGTAGTAACAGCCATAACTTTTACTTTTGAATCGTCGGTACTAATAACAACATCTTTTCCTTTTACGCCGCAATTTTTATCTTTATCGAATTTAACGCCCATAAATTCAAGTCCCTCACATGACCAACGGCGAATAATATAATCGTTTTCGCCAATACCTCCCGTAAAAATAATTAAATCGACACCACCCAATGCAGCAGCATAAGCCCCAATATATTTTTTTACTCTATATGCATACATTTTAAGAGCAAGTTCTGCACGTTTATTACCTTGTTCCATAGCAGCATGGAGATCTCGCATATCCATCGAAATTCCACTTATTCCCAAAACACCGCTCTTTTTATTGATAACATTGTTTAAGCCGTTGCAATCGAGTTTTTCTTTATCCATCAAAAATAATAATACACCAGCGTCAACATCGCCGACACGGGTTCCCATCATTAATCCTTCTACTGGTGTAAAACCCATGGAGCTATCGATCGATTTTCCTTGTTTAATAGCTGCTACCGAAGCACCATTGCCTAAATGACATGTAATAATATTTATTTTATTAAAATCTAATCCTAGCATTTTACAAGCTTTTTGAGCTACATATTTATGGCTAGTTCCGTGAAAAGCATAACGACGAATTTTATATTTTTCATAATATTCATAAGGTATTGGGTACATGTAAGCTTCGGCTGGCATAGTTTGATGGAATGAAGTATCAAAAACGGCAACCATGGGCACACCGGGTAATAATTTTTCCATAGCGAGAATACCTTTAAGGTTAGCTGGATTGTGCAAAGGTGCTAATTCGATACAAGCCTCAATATCTTTTTTAGTTTTTTCTGTAATGAGTGCACTTTGTGTAAAGTTTTCGCCACCATGAGCTACACGATGTCCTACCGCAGCTATTTCGTTTAAATTTGTTAATACGCCATATTCTTTATCTACTAGGGTTTTTAAAATCCAATCGATACCTTCGGTATGACTTGGTATATCGCGTACCCATTTAACCTTATCTTTACCTTTTGCCTGATGTCCGAGTTCGCTATCTTTTAAACCAATACGTTCTAACAACCCTTTAGCTAATACGTCTGGTTCGCCTGACATGTCGAGTAATTGATATTTAATAGACGAACTCCCACAATTTAATACTAAAACTTTCATAGATTTTTATTTTATTTATTTATACATTGATTAACAGTTATGGCTACTAATTGAACGATATCATCAACCGAACAACCTCTTGAAAGGTCGTTGATAGGGGCTCCTAAACCCTGTAAAACAGGACCAATAGCTTGAGCACCTCCTAAACGTTCTACAAGTTTGTATCCAATATTTCCACTTTGCAAATCGGGGAATACTAACACATTGGCGTGTCCTGCCACAGTTGATCCAGGCGATTTTTTCTGTCCCACACTCTCAATAAGAGCTGCATCGGCTTGTAATTCGCCATCTATCTGCAAATCGGGACGCATTTGTTTCGCAATGTTAACGGCCTCAATAACTTTATCCGCTAATTCGTGTTTTGCAGAACCTTTAGTTGAAAAAGATAACATAGCAACTTTAGGAACATCGAGTCCGAGAATCGATTTAGCAGTTTGAGCACTCGAAATAGCAATTTCGGCTAACTGTTTTGCTGTTGGGTTAGGGGTTATAGCAACATCGGCAAAAACAAACATGCCTTGATATCCTAAATCTTGTGCTTTAGTAATTAGAATCATACCACCCGAAACGACCGAAATGCCCGGAGCTGTTTTTACAATCTGCAATGCTGGACGTACTGTATCGGCAGTAGTATGCTCAGCTCCACTTACCTCACCATCAGCATCGCCTTTATATATCATCATTGGTCCATAATAAATTGGGTCTGAAATCATTTTTTTAGCTTCTTCGTAAGTTATTCCTTTTTCCTTACGAAGCTCCAAAAAAGTTTGTACATATTCATCAAATTTTGGACTTGTTGATGGATTTATTATTGTTGCTTTTTCAAGATTAAGATTCCATTGTTTTGCCAAATAATAAATTTCATCGTTGTTTCCTAATAATGTAAGCTCGGCAATTCCTTCACGTAAAATAATATCAGCAGCTTTTAAAGTTCTTTCGCTATTACCTTCGGGTAAAACAATGCGAATTTTTTGCTGCTTTGCTTTATTAACAATGGTTTCGAGTAAATTCATAAAAAACTATTTTTTATATTTATATTGATTTTAGTAGGTTTCAAATTTATTAAATAGTTTTTGAAACTCTTACCTTTTTTAATCATTATTCAATTTTTTAAAACTGATAAAAGACAACAGATATATTGCTGTTTATCAACAAATTGAAATATGATAGCGAAAAATATATGTTTAAAAACAAGTTTTTAAAAACTATCAACGGAGTAAATTTATTAAACCGTTCTTAGTCAATGTTTTATTACCATAAGTTATGGCTTTAACCGTATAAGCATAGGTATCCATGTCTTGTTTCATTCCTTTAAATGTCCCATCCCATCCTTGATGCAAATCATCGGTTTCAAAAACACATTGTCCCCAGCGGTTAAATATTTTAAATTCTTGCAATTGTTTAATACCCCAACCACGCACATAAACCACATCGTTGTTGCCATCGCCATTGGGTGTGAAAGCAGTAGGTACGTCAATGCTATACTCTTCTTTCACTTCGATGTAAACGGTACCGGTAATTTGGAAACAATGCATAGAATCGGTTATAAGCACCGTATAGGTTGTATTTTGCAAAGGTTGAGCAATTGGGTTAGCACAGGTGGTACACGACAATCCTGTTGCAGGTGACCATTGATACGAAACTGTATTTTGATCAGAATTTGCCCATAAATTCACCTGTTCGCCAATAATGATAGTTGTATCGGAACTATTATCAAGGCTTGGCTGTTGTTGAACAAATACCGATAACGATTGCGTGTTGCTACAGCCATAAGTATCATAAACAGTAGCCGTATATATTGTTGTACTGTCTGGTGAGGCATTGGGAAAATAAGAAGAAGGATTATCGAGGCCCTGAACAGGTTGCCAAATTATAGAATTTCCTCCCGAAGCCGATAACTGAACGCTGCTTCCATGACAAACTGCAACATCGTTTCCTAATTGGATTGTAGGCAATGGATATAAAATAAAAGGTTTTTTAATACTATCTACACAGCCTATTTGACTTGTAACTACTAAATTTATGTAATAAGTCTGTTGTGTTTGCCCAGTATTAAAATAATAGTGTGAACTTGGTTGTTGTGCATTATCGCTGGAGCCATCGCCAAATGTCCAAACATAAGAGTCGGCTCCAGAACTACTGTTTGTAAAGCTCAAGGTAGCATGACCACAAGCAACACTATCGGAACTTCCATTGTCTTGCACATAAGAAAAATCGGCAAATACCTGATGAACATGCAAGGTATCAAAGGCCGATTGACAACATGTAGCATCGCTACAATAAATTAACGAAGGCACAAAATAACCGTTTGAAGGATAATAGTTATAGGTATGGCTTGTAGGAATTCCGTTAGATGTAGCACCATCGCCAAAATCCCAATTATAAATTAAAATATTTTGATTTTGTGTTACATTGAAGTTAACTGTTGCACCTTTACAAATAATTGTATCACTCATGGTGATTTCAGTATAAGGACCACCTACCGTAATTAGCAATGAATCTTTGTCTTTACATCCAAAACTTGTAGTAGCTTCGAAACTCAACCAATAATTTCCAGGCTGCGTATAATTATGAAAAGGTGTTTGCTGAAAAGCCACTCCACCATCACCAAAATTCCAAAGCCATGTAGGATTAAAGATAGTATCGGTATTATTAAATATGGTTATTGGAAAGGGATAACAATTTGTATCGGCATCTAATACACTAAACTGCACATTCATATCTTGAACTTGAACATAGTTCTGCACAACAACAGTATCTTTACAGCCAGGTAGGCTATTTTCGACATATAATGTAACAGTATACCTACCCGTATCGTTATATAAATGATTTGGATTAACAGCTATTTCTAAGCCACTTCCATCGCCATAATCCCACGCATATTGCGTAATATTTGGAATGTTCGAGATAAAATGAATGGTATCACCTAAACAAAGTGTATTGTCGAGACTCGAAAAGTTTGCTTGTATAAGATCCGCTTGCAAATATGCATTAGTTGCTTTATTAGCGTAACAACCTAAAGCATCTACAACAGTTAAATCTACCGAATAATACCCAGGATTTGATATAGAAAAGGTAGGATTTTGAGCCGTTGATGTTAAATTACCCGGATTTAAAGTCCATTGCCAAGCAACCAACGTTGTATCGGCATGGCTTGTATCGGTTAATAATACATTATAAGGAACACAAAAATGTAATGGATTGCCTGTAAAACCAGGTTGTGGATAAAATACTCTAATGGTAACCGAGTCGCTATCCACACATCCAATATTATTGGATACTATCAAATAAGCAGTTATGGTATCAGAATGATTAGGATAATTATGAAAAACATATTGATGCTGAATTAAACTATCTACCAAAAAATCGGTATAACTCATCGTATGCGCTGCACCGTCTCCATATACAAAGGTAATTTGATCAAAATCTTGTGTGTTTTCTGTATTCATATAAACATGATTAGGACATGTTGGGCTTGTAATTTGCAAATTGGCTTTAATATCTTTTATTTTGAGTGAAAAATTTTCTTCCCAAAAACACCCTGAACTATCGTTGTAAGCAATAAAATGTATATCGTAATTGCCACGTGCCGGATAGGTAAACCAAACGGTATCACCCAACGAATAAACGGGAGTTGCAAATTTGGTAGAATCGTCGTAAACCCCATCGCCATCCATATCCCAATACCAACGGTTGGCTTGTTTTATAAAAGGCATAATTGCTCCAATCAAATAAGGATTTTGACATCCAACCATAATAGTATCTATTGTTCCGGTATAAGGACCATTCAGCACAAAAATGGAATCAAGAATAAGTGTATCATAACATCCATTATGGTTTAACATATAAGTTAACGAAATATAACCATTCCCTTGAAATGTTATATCGGGATGTTGTTCATTACTATTGCCTACCACTAAATTGCTATCGTTCATAAATTGCCAACTATATGAATCAATGTAATTTGAGTCTGTCGAAAGGCTTATAAAATGAACCGTATCGTTAGCACATCCACCCGTATAGGTATAAGAAACTTGGGGATGTTGATGTTCACCCACTTGTATTTGCATATTAGTTGTTGCCGTACAACCTAAATCGGTAGTAACAGTTAAAGTAACATTGAAAACACCCGTGTCGGCAAAAGTGTGATTGGGGTTTTGCAAGTTTGAGGTTTGTCCATCTCCAAAATCCCACAACCACGATGTAAAATGCGTATAATTAGTATTACACGAACTACCATCGGTAAAAGATACCGGCAACGGCTTGCATCCCTCCTTAGGAGTAGCCTCAAAATCGGCTACTGGCTTTTCAACAATAACGGGAGTAGGGTTTTGATATGCACCTTGACAACCATGATTATCGGTCATAATAAGGCTAACATAATAGGTTCCATTATCTTGATAAGAATGACTTGGATTTAGTCCTGTTCCATTAGAATTATCACCAAAATTCCATTGATACGAAGTTCCATTAGTATTTACAGGATTAAACGTAATAGGATTACCACACGAAAAAGTTGGAGTAAAATTAAATTGTGCATTGGGAGCAGAGCGCACATAAATAGTGCGATAAGCAGTATCCTGACATGGAGTACCGGGAGCCGCTATCATCATCACAGTATAAGAGCCCGATGTTGTATAAGTGTGGCTTGGATTTGACAAAGTACTGGTTCCACCATCACCAAACGACCACAATGCAGTTGTACCAGCATCGTTTATAAACTGAACAATCTGATTTACACAAACCGTATCGCCCAAATTCGTATGAAAAGCAGCATTTACACTACTAATATTGATATAATTAGTGTAAGTAGTATCGTTTGAACAACCATATTGATTGGTTACTTCTAACGACACCGAATAAGTTCCTGTTTGCGTATAAGTATGTGAAGGATTTTGAGCAGTAGAAGTAGTGCCATCGCCAAAATTCCATAAATAGGTAAGGGAGCCCATACCCGTACTTTGATTGTTAAAATTTACAGTAAATGGAGCCGTACAGTTCGATGTAAAATCAGCCGTAAAAGCAACCTGAGGAATAGACGATACAATTACAGCCCCCTGTTGTGTATATGTAGAATGACAGCCATGTCCATCGGTAATTTGAAGAGAAACCCCGTAGCCTCCCGGCTGTGTATATTGATGATTAGGATTTTGCTGATTGGAATTTCCTCCATCGCCAAAATCCCATACAAAGCTTGTAATTACAGTATCACCAGGTTGAGAAGTATTGGTAAAATTTACATTCAGAGGAACGCACCCCATTGCTGGATTTAATGTAAAACTAGCAGAAGGGTTTTGAAAAATATGAATATAATTTGTACGAACCATAGTATCAGACTGGGTTCCATTCGAAACAATAAGCGTAACCGTATAAGTGCCAGGATTTACATAATTAGCGGTAGGATTTTGTAAATTAGACGAATTACCATTTCCAAAATTCCATTGATAGGTTAATGTCCCTGTACCTGTCGAATTATTAATAAAAGATATGGTCATAGGTGCACACCCTTGTGTAGGGCTAGCAGTAAAACTTGCATTCACTTGTGCTTGAACCAAAGAAGCCAGTAATAAAATATGTAGAATTAAAATTAAAGTTTTATTCATCATTGTTGAAACGCTTAAAAAACAGTGCAATTTACAAAAAATATTTTACTCATCATTTTTTTTAAAAAAAACTATTACTTTTGCGACATACATCAATGGGGTGCCTTAATACAACGGGCTGAGATCATACCCTTTGGACCGGGACGGGTAATGCCGAGCCGGGAACGAAGACTCCCATTGACAATTGTAAAAAATTGTCTAACTAAAAAAAGTTTTTATGAAAAAGTTTAGTTTTTTATTTGCAGCTGTGTTTCTGCATGTTTATGCTTTTTGTCAATTTTCAATCAGCGGTAAAGTCGTTGACGAAAACAATCAACCGCTAAGTTTAGCAAATGTAATGCTCGAAAACACTTTTATTGGTACTTACACCGATGTAAATGGTGATTTTTTGCTTAAAAACGTAAAAAAAGGGAGCTACAATTTAAAAATTAGTTTTATTGGCTATGAAACCGTTCAACAAAAAATTGAAGTAAATGCAGACATTACCAATTTAAATGTCACTTTAAAAAAAGCAGCATACATAGCTGATGAAATCATTGTACAAGCTACTCGAAGCGACAAAACCATGAGTGCTAGTCAAAGCTCATTAAGTAAAGAAGCCATACAGCAAAATAATCCGGTAAAAGACATCCCTTATCTGTTAAGCATGACTCCATCAGTGGTAACCACATCCGATGCAGGTATAGGGGTTGGCTACACAGGAATTTCGATTCGCGGAAGCGATGTACGCCGCATCAATGTTACCGTAAACGACATTCCCCTTAACGATGCCGAATCGCATGGTGTTTGGTGGGTCGATTTACCCGACATAGCCGCCTCTACCGACAACATCCAAATTCAAAGAGGAGTTGGCAGCTCAACCAATGGAGCTGGTGCCTTTGGGGCGTCTATCAATATGCAAACACTTACCCTAAATAAAGATCCCTTTGCCGCATTTGACATAAACTACGGCAGTTTTAATACTTCGCGTTTAATGCTTAATACAAGCACCGGTCTTATCAATAATCATTTCAATGTAGATTTACGACTTTCAAAAATACATTCCGATGGTTTTATTGACCGTGCATCAAGCGATTTAAAATCGTATTACTTCGCCGCCGGATATTATGCAAAATCAACCATGATAAAATTTATTAATTTCTCAGGATACGAAAAAACCTATCAAGCATGGTACGGAGTTCCTAGCGATTCTATAGAAACAAACCCTACATTCAATCCATACACGTACGATAATCAAACCGATAACTATTGGCAAAGCCACTACCAATTGCACATTACGCACGAGTTTTCTGAACACTGGAATACCCATACAGCTTTTCACTATACCAAAGGTAAAGGTTATTACGAAAGTTATAGAGAAAGCAAAAAATACTCGAGCTTTGGTTTAAACCCTATTATCATAGGAAACGATACCATAACAAGAAGCGATTTTGTTGACCAAAAATGGCTTGACAACGATTTTTATGGTATTGTAAGTTCATTTAACTACCACAAAAAAAGTCTTTTTGCTACTCTTGGCTTAGGTGCTAATCGTTACGAAGGCAAACATTTTGGTGATATTATCTGGGCTAAAATAGTACCCGATACAATGGCTCAAAGCACAAGTAAAAAATATCGTTGGTACAACGGAACCGGCGATAAAAAAGATTACAATATCTACGCAAAAGTTAATTATCACTTATTAGCCAACCTTTCTGTTTATGGTGACATACAATTTAGAGCCATTGATTATGCTATTGGTGGTATAGACGACGATTTAAGAGACATTACACAATCGAAACAATACCTATTTTTCAATCCTAAATGCGGGTTTAACTATAACATTAGCAACCAACAAACTATTTTTGCAACTTTTGCAGTAGCACATCGCGAACCCGAACGCTCTAATTTTACCGATGCTGATTCTGGAAAAGTTCCCAAACCCGAAAAATTATTCGACTACGAACTTGCATATCAATTTAAAAACGAAAATATTTTTGTCGGTATTAACTTATTCTATATGAATTATCGCGACCAATTAGTTTTAACAGGAGCTATCAATAATGTAGGTAGTCCTATTATGACCAATGTTGAAAATAGTTATCGCAGAGGTATAGAGCTTGAATTTGGTATGAACATCACGAAAAAACTTCTTTGGAATTTCAATTTCACCACCAGTCAAAACAAAATAAAAGAATTTGTAGCTTATTTTGACGACTGGGATACATGGGGTCAAAGAGATACCATTTTAAAAAACACCGATATTTCTTATTCGCCCAACAATATTTTTTCTAATCAATTTATATACATTCCTGTTCATGGTCTAAAATTGATGCTTCAAACTAAATTCGTCGATAAACAATATTTAGATAATACTCAAAATCCTGAAACGATGCTCGATTCTTATTTAGTTAACAACTTTACCGTAGAATATAACTTTAATACCAAATGGGCAAAAGAATGTAAATTTCAACTAACTGCCAATAATTTCTTAAATAATAAGGTTTATATCAGCAATGGTTGGGCATATACTTATTATTCGGGCAATAAAAAGGAATATATGATAGGATATTATCCACAGGCTCCTTTTCATGTAACAGCAGGTTTTTCGATAAAATTCTAAAAAACTTACCATACCCGTTAAGCTAAAAAATTAGCGGGTATGGTATTATACTTAAATCAATTTAAAATGCAGCTAAAAGCAGGTCTATAGGTTTATATTGTAAATCGAATATTTCGCCAATATATGGATTGGTTAAAATACCATTAAAAACATACACCCCGTTTCTATAACCCTTATTTTGTTTAATTAGGTTATTGATAGAGCCAGCATATCCCAAATCAAGGATTAATGGTGCCAGAATATTACTTAAAGCATATGAAGCAGTTCTCGAAACTCGAGAAGCAATATTGGGCACCCCATAGTGAACAACTCCAAATTTTTCAAAAACCGGACTTGCATGAGTAGTTAATCGAGACGTTTCGATGCAACCTCCCTGATCAATGCTAATGTCAATAACCACACTACCCTTTTTCATCAGTTTAATCATTTCCTCTGTAACGTAAAAGCGAGGTCCTTGCTCCAAAACACGCAAAGCTCCAATCAGAACATCGGCTGTTTTAAGAGCATTAGCTAAAACAACCGGATGAATAACCGATGTATAAATTCGTTGACCAATATTATTCTGTAATCGCTTAAGCTTATAAGCAGAAGTGTCGAAAATTTTAACAATAGCACCTAATCCAAGTGCCGTACGGGCAGCATATTCGCCTGCCGTTCCAGCGCCAAGTATCACAACTTCCGAAGGATTGACCCCCGTAATACCTCCCAACATCTCGCCCTTGCCATGATGAGCATTACTTAAATATTCGGCGGCAATCAAAATCGACGTATTACCAGCAATTTCGCTCATACTGCGAACAATTGGGTAACAATCGTTTTCGTCTTTTAGATATTCAAAAGCAATACAAGTAACTCGTTTTTGTATTAAACGTTGAATGTAATCTCTATTTTTTGTATGAACATGAAGAATCGATAATAATATTTGTCCTTCGTGCATCAAGCCAATTTCGGCATCAGTAAGGGGTGAAACTTTTACTAGCACATCCGATTGAGCAAAAATTTCCTCTTTATTTTTTACAATAATAGCTCCAGCATCGCTAAATTGATGGTCGAAAAAATTAGCTGCCTTACCGGCATTCGATTGTATTAGCACCTCATGACCATTATTTATGAGCAAATCGACCGTTAAAGGTGTAAGGGCAATACGATTCTCTTCGTTGCTTTCTTCTGCTGGAATACCTATTACAAATCGTTTAGAGGGGTGTTTAAATGCTAATTTTTCTTCTTGCGTTAATAATTCGGTTACTCTTAAAGTATCTGATTTAATGGTTGTTTTTTTGGGCGTCATGTTATTTTTTTTTGAAGCTTTATACGTTTATACTAATATATCGGTTTCCTTTTTCATTTTGTTCTATAAAAATTTTTAAAAATGAATATTGATTTAATATGGGCTCGGCAATTTCTGGCCACTCCATAAAACAATAATTTCCTGATGTAAGATAATCTTCGAAACCAATCTCTATCAACTCATGCAAATTGGATAAACGATAAAAATCGAAATGATATATTTTTTCGTCATTAGGTAATGGATATTCGTTAACAATAGCAAATGTAGGGCTACTCGCTAATGTACTAGATCCCAATTGCTTTGCCAATTCGGCTATAAGTGTAGTCTTACCTACACCCATTTCGCCATAAAAAGCCCATATACGAAAATGATTTGCGAGTTTTATTATTTTTGTTGAGACTTCCGATATTTTATTTATATCGGTATATTCTATTCGAATCATATTTTGGGTTTCAAGATAGCATATGGAATTAACATTTCATCTAAGCTGACCCCACCATGCTGAAAAGTATCGCGATAAAGACCAACGTATTGGTTAAAATTATTGGGGTAAGCGAAAAAATCATTATTTAGAGCAAATATATACGATGCAGTAACCATCGCTTTCGGAAGGTAGGCTTTAGAAGGTTCTTTAATCTCAAATACTTCTTTAGCATTATAGTTCATATTTCTACCTTGTTTATAACGTAAATTGGTATTAAGATTACGCTCTCCTATTACTTTTACAGGATTCTCAACCCGAATAGAACCATGGTCGGTTGTAACAAAGAGAATATATTTTTCTTCTGCCAATTTCATAAAAATCTCGAAAAGGGGGCTGTGCTCAAACCATGAATAAACAATACTCCGATAAGCTTCATCGGTGTTGGCAAGTTCACGCATGGTACGCGATTCGGTTTGAGAGTGCGAAAGTATATCAATAAAATTATAAATTATAACTCCTTGATTAAATTTTTGAAGTAAATTAGGCAACTGAGTAAGAAAATGACTACCATCATGATTGGTGATAATTTTATTGAAAAAGAAGCTTTTTTTTATCCCCAAACGTGCACATTGTCTTTTCAATAGCTCTTCTTCGTACATATTTTTTAAACCTTCATCGTCGTCATTTTTCCAAATATCTGGAAAAATCTTTTCAATTTCAGAAGGCATTAAACCTGCAAACAGTGAATTTCGAGCATACGATGTAGTTGTTGGTAAAATGGCCGTATATAAATCAGTTTCAATTATAAAATTATTATATAACAATTTTGATATTGCTTCCCAATGATCGTAACGTAAGTTATCAATAAGAATAAGAGCTACTTTTTCGTATTGATTGAGCAAAGGAAAATATTTCTTTGACAATAAGTTTGACGAAATAAGAGGTAACGATTGGCGAGTATCTGAAAACCATTGTAAATAATTATTTTTTATGTATTTACAAAAAGTATGATTAGCTTCTATCTTTTGAGATTGCAATACATTGAGCATGCTTTCGTTATGGGTCAATTCCAACTGTTGTTCAAAAAATAATATATTTTTATATATTTTTTTCCAATCTTCCAAATTTTGAGCATACATTATTTGTTGTGTCAGATGATTAAATTCGCTTTGATATTGTTGAAGCGATTTTTCGCTAATTAACTTTACCTTTTCAGAAACTTTTTTTATAGCAAGCAATAATTGATTCGGATTAACGGGTTTTATTAAATAATCAGTAATGTTAGCACCAATGGCACTATTCATTATATCTTCTTCTTCGCTCTTGGTAACCATAATAACCGGTAAGTGTGGCTTTATCTTTTTTACCTCATCGAGTACTTGTAAGCCACTTAAACCGGGCATATTTTCATCTAAAATTACTAAATCGTAGCTTGATTGCTTTATTAAATCTAATGCGTCGGTCCCGTTTGAGCATGAATGTAACTCATAACCCTTGCTTTTGAGAAAATGAAAATAAGGTGTCAACAAATCAATTTCATCGTCCACCCATAAAATATTAAAGCTAGTGCTCATTATTGCTGCTTTTTCTTTAAAAACTTGCGTTTAAAAAACTTTTGATAACGCTCTATTTCGCCAGTAGATTGAAGCTTTGTATAATTATCGTCAGAGATTACAAAATATTGATAATGTTTTTCATGAATGTTTTTAAATACAATATCCTGATTCTTACTAACATGCTTGTAATATTTAACCGCTTCTTTAAAATTTTTATAGGGAAATACCTTGATATAGTAATACTTGTCGTTCCATATTCCATTTAGAATCTGAAAATCAAACATGCTAAAATAATCTATGTTATAACCAAATAAATTATATTTTAATCGATTTATATCTGCATTTTTATCTAACAAAATTATAAACTGATAATTTGCATTTTCGTCATAACTGTAAAATGTATCTTCTGCCTCTTCTTTATTTTCCTCTGTTTGATTGTTGTTAGGAGTATTTTGTACAGTATTTGAATTGTTTTTATTTATACTTTGTTGTTTTATATTATTCTGACTTAAGGAAGCTAAATAATTAGGGTCAAAATTATTGAGCGAAGCTAATAAAAACTCCGCATGTTGTTTTTCCGAAGTACCCGGATATTTTTCAATGATTTCCGATAATTGATTTTTATAATCATTAATTTTACCAAGTTTACCATCAGTCATAGCTTTGAGCAACTTAAATTTTAAAAATATGGGGGTATCTTTATATAGTGAATCAGCTGTTCTGTAATGATGAAATACCGTTTTAAAATCGTTGTCTTTGAATGAATCGAAAGCCTCTTCGTACAATGTCTTTATCTTCATTGTTTTTTCTTCTTCGTCTTTCAAATAATTAGGATTTGAAAGCATTTGAGCAAACTTACTATCAGGAAATTCATTAATTATTTTATTTTTATAACTTTCTACCTGAGAAGTTTGTTGCAAAATATTATGTAATCTATATAAATCGTAATATGTTAATAATTTATATGAAGTATTTGGAAAACGTTCGATTAGCGTTGTAAATTGTTTAATTGCTAAATCATAGTCATTGAGTTGATTCATAGCAGCTTCACCCGATTTAAAATATGCATCTTCTAATTTTTTGTTCGACGCTTGCATTAATGAGTCAGTAAGGGGTAAATTTACTAAATAATATTCCCTTTGCTTAGGATTTAAAGCAACTTGCTGATTACCACTCTGAGTTTGAGTTGTATCTTCAGCATTGGCGGTTAATACTACTGCTTTATTTTTACGACGCCAATCGTCTTCGAGCTTACGATTCCCCCATTTACGTTTAAATTCGGCCATCCCCATAGCTAGTGTCGAAGGATTGTAAAAATACCATTTGCCACCAGAGGTTTGATTTGCCAAAGGATTTAAACTTTGCTGGTTCATAAACAGCATATTATTAGCCTGCTTTTGTTCTTCTTCTTGTTTACGTTTTTCTTCGTCTATCAATCGCTGTATTATGTCGTCAATTATTTTATTCCGATCTTTTTCTGACATTTTAGCTAATCTTTGTAAACTATCTTCGGTTTGAATAATAATTAAATTATCAGCCAATGTATTTAAATTATTAGCCAAACTTTTTACACGTTTATATTCAGGATAGTTATTATCCATTAATGTTAACGAGGAGTCAAAATACGCCTGAGCCTTAACATAATCTTTCATATTTAAGTATATATCACCAACCGACATATACGAAATAGCTTTTTGATGATTGTTGCTTTTTGTATTCTCGATGCTTTTTTTATAGTACATGAGCGCTTCGGAAGTATTGTTTTCTTTGTAATATAAATTGGCAATTGCATAGTATATCTGATCTGAATAATCTAAATTTTTATCATCTTTAAGCATTTTAAACAATTCCTTACGAATCATATCGGCATTACCACCCTCGAAACATGTTGCCCTATTTATTTGAGCATTAAAAGTCATTTCATAGCGATTGCTATATTTTATCGCTTGGGTATAATTTTCTGTTGCTTTAGACAATTGTTTATTATATTGATATAATTGTGCTAAAATGTAAAAACTTCGAGCCTTTTCCTGTCGCTTACGGGTGAATTTTATGGCTGTGGTTAATTTAGATATAGCTTGAGTAAAATTTTGTTGTTTTATAAAGAGCTGAGCATATGTTTGATTTAAAAATTTTCGGTACTTTTTAGGAAAATCTTTATCACCATCTACTCTATCGAGTAATGCCTTAGCATCTTCGTATTTTGTAAGTTGTATATACGTTAATGCTAACCAAATACTTGCTTCGTATTTTATCGAACTCCATGTATATTCTTTTATTATATATTCAAAATCTTCTTCTGCAGCATACCAGTCATGATTTACAAAATTTGCTTTGCCATGCAATAACCAACTATCGTCAACCCATTCGCAAAATTCGGTACGATTACGAAAAGCTTTTTGTCGAGGCGTCATGTTCGATTTTGCCTTTGGCCTAACTGTTATTGAATGCTTTTTTATAACAATAGCTGCTTTATCTTTTGCTCGTTCCATATCGGCAGAAGCCTGTTTCACAGCTTCGTCATTGAGTATGGCCATTACATTCAAAATTAGCGAATAATCGTCACTCGGATTGGCATTAATGCGTTTTATGGCTTGTTTATAAGATTCATTACCATTAAAATAAGCATTGTAATGCGAAGTCAAATTATGATACGTACGAGAAACAAAAGTGTTCTTTTTAGTCGAACAAGACGATATCAACAAAAAAAGTAAAATTGATATATAAACACAAAATAGCTTCATGTAAAAAAAACTTATGCAAAATAACTAAACTTTTATGAAATTATTGCATCAACTAATAAAAAAAAGAGGGCAAGCTACTTATATCGCACCGCTACAACCTCCTACCCTTGCTTCTTTCCAGACCTGGGGGAGTTCAGAGGGAGCTGGTCGTATAAGACTTGCCCGACACAAAAGTACAACATTTTTTAGTTACTTGCAAGACTAAATCATTTTTTATTAACAAATAGCTAATTGCTTTGTATATAAATATATGATATTCATATATTAAGACCTTTGCAAAAACAAATTAAAACAACAGTATTGTTATTGCAATTAAAATATCAATCTTATTTTCAATATCTTATCAATTATGTGAACAAAATAGTAATGACAAAAAAGAGTTTTGCAATAGTTTCATATTAACAGTTAAAAGATAATGACACAAACAATCGTAAAATTTAATTAATTATTCTTAACCAAGAGTAAATTTACTTAATTAAAAAAAATCCTTTGAAAAACAGACACATAAGTCTTACATTCAAAGAATTCTAAAAATCAAAAAAAAATTACATAAATTAATAAAAGCATGTAGGACAAATTTATACACCATTAAACTATTTTTTTCTAACTTAAATATTGACTTTTATCATAAAAAAAATTACCTTTGTCAAAAAATAAAATATACAGGCAACCCTTTAGGTAATTTTACGTTTAATTAAAAAAAAGAATATGAAACATTTTTATATTACATCATTATTAGTTATTAGTTTTTTATGGTTAAACGCCCAGAACATTGGTATTAGCAATGATGGTACTTTTACAACTCCACAAAGTCCATTGCATATTTATTGGACTTCAGATGGAAATTTATTACAATTGAGCCGTAGCAGCGCCGCTAATACAGGATTAACTTTTTCTGTGTCAAGCAACGATTATTCAATTTTGAATAGACAAAACAATGCACTTATTTTTGGAACCAATGCCACAGAACGAATGAGAATTACGAATACAGGTAATGTTGGTATCGGTACTTCAGCACCCGCAACACAACTGCATACAACAGGCACCGTTCGTTTTGCAGGTTACTCCTCTGGAGCATCAGGAGCCATTCTCAGAACAAACAGTAGTGGTGACTTATCTATTACTAATTTTAGTGGAACGGCTACCGATGTTCTTTTAGGTTCTGGCTCTTTCGGTTCCATGAATTCATTAGCTTGGCAACTTACAGGTAATAGTGGTACAAACCCTACAACCAATTTTATTGGTACGACCGATGCACAAGATTTTATTTTTAAAACGAATAATAATGAGAGGATTAGAGTTTTTAGTAGTGGTGCCGTTAGAATTGGCTATGGTACGGCCGCAACAGATGCCTTACAAATAGGAGGTTACGGCTCAACAAATCCTACTATATTTATGGGTTCAGAAGGTGGGGCTCCAGGTTATGGTAGAATAGGTCTTTATGGTACAACTTATGGCACTTATAGTACAATTATTAGAGGTGGCGGTCTAAGTTATTTTAATTCTGGGAATCAATATGTTTTTGGACAAACAACGGCTGTTGATCCATCAGATTTTGTTGGAATTGTAGGAAATGCAACATATCCTTTTGCTTTGAATGCTTATACAAATCAAAATAATGCTAGTGCTATTTTTGGATATAACAACAGCACAATTGCAAGTATTAACGCTAATGGTATTTATGGTTACACAACGAATAGTTCTGGTTCTGCTATTCTTGGTTTTTTAGATAATACGACAGCTGATGAAAATGCTGCTGGTATTTATGGGGCAACGAATAACCCAAGTGGCGATGCAGGTTATTTTTCAAATTCTGCTGCTTCAAGTACTAATAATGGTAATGGGATATATACTTCTACTTCACAAAGTAGGGGTGCGGGTTTATTTTCAATAAATAAACATTCAAATGGAATCGCTATAATTGGCCTTGGTGGTAATTATTTATCATATTATACTTTAACAGGTGGAGCAGGTATAGAAGGAGTCAATAACACAGCTACAGGTTTGGGAAGCTATTTCAGAAATGATGTGTCAAATACTAATAGTAGCAGCGCAATTGCAGTTTATGCATATAGTAATGCATCGAGAACTACTAATATTCAAGCTACAGTATATGCTAATTGTGGAATAGATAATGTTGCTAATAGATACGGTATTTATTGCAGGGGAAGATTAACTGCAACTGGAACCAAAAGTAGTTTATTTAAAGCGAGCGATGGTACAACAAGATTACTTTATTGTACTGAAAGTCCAGAAGTTTGGTATGAAGATATCGGTTTTGGTCAATTAAACAATGGTGTAGCAATTATTTATCTAGATACTTTATTTCTTGAAGCAGTAACAATAAATGAAAAACATCCTATGCATATTTTTATTCAACTTGAAGGGAAATGTTCAGGTGGTGTTTATGTTGAAAAAGAATTTGATAAATTTAAAGTTATTCAAAATGATGGAAATGATAGTAATGCTTCATTTTCTTATCGTGTAATTGCTAAACGAAAAGGAAATGAAGATGAACGTTTTGGAATATTATTGCCGATTAAAGAACCTGAGGTAACGATTAGAAAAAGTAAAACAAAGTCCAAAAAAGAAGATATTGTTTCTAAATTATATGTTAAAAAAAATAAATAATGTAATAATGTTACGTTTTTTGATTATATTAATAATCATTTCATACAAGTCTTTTTCTCAAGGTCTTATCATCAATGCCTCTAATTTTTATTTAACATCTAATTCTAATCTCATACTTTCTGATAATGCCAAATGGACAAATAATGGCACTGTAACTTGTGCTAATGGTAGCAATGTAAAATTTTCAGGGGGTGGTAATCAATATATTAAAGGCACCAATACAACCACTTTTTCAAATGTATATACGTTAAAAACGAGTGGTTTCGATCATATCATCATGTTAACCGATGTTCGAATTTTTGGTACTTTATATTTACAAACGGGCAATTTTGATGTAACAAATTATATTTGTGATTTAGATTATACTGGAAACGTATCTGGTGAAAATGAAAACGCACGTATTAGAGGTACCAATAGCGATGAAATGAGTGATGGCGGCGAAGGTAGCGGCATAGGAACCATCAAAGCTATACGCAATAACCCCAGTAGTAATGTTGCTGGCTTAGGACTTAACTTTACACCCACCATTGCCTTAGGCAACGATACACGAATTGTTAGAGGTTGCAATGCACAACAAGGTACAGGTACATTCACCAGCAATTATAGCATTTTTAGATGGTATCGAATACAACCAGGTTCGGGAGCCTATACACCTATAACGGTAAACAATTTTTACTATTGGGGAGGAGTTAATAATTACGAATTAAATGGACATATTGAATCTGATTTACAAATGTTCCAAAAAGTTCAATATGGTGCAGGCAACCCTATTTATTGGCAACCAAGATCTACTACGGTTACTACTGGTAGCGACTATGTTAATAGTACAACCACCAACGATGCCATATCGCTCAATTATATTCTTATTACACTTGGAAGTACAAGTAAGCCACTCCCCGTTGAACTTATTTCTCTCATAGCTAATTGCGACGGCAACAAAAATACGTTGACATGGCAAACGTTCAGCGAAACCAACAACAAAGGTTTTGAAATTCAAAAAAGTCCCGATGCACAAGAATGGGAAATCATTGGCTTTATTGAAGGACAAGGAAATAGCAACAGTATGATTACGTATTCTTTTAACGATATAAATCCCTACTATCCTAACACCTATTACCGCTTACTACAAATAGACAACAATGGAGAAAGCAAGTATTCGCAAATAGTACAAGCCACTTGCTCATCAGAAAACTACAACGAAGATTTTCAACCTATTATAAGCAACGGACAATTATCTTTTCTTATTCAAGGAATTCCTAATAATAACTATAAATTCTTACTTACTAACTCCATTGGTCAAACCTTATTTTCCAATAGTATGATTCTAAGTGAACCGATGCAAAACATAACTACAAATATTCCCGTAGCTGCCGGGATTTATTATTTTACTATGATTTCTGAAAAAAATATTATATCGAAACCTATTTTGATTAAGAATTAGTTTTTGTTTATCGTTTATTGTCGAGGGATGTTGGGGAGATTATTCACTTCGTTTAGTCGCTTCATTTTGCAACACAATGCAAATCTAAAGGCAATGACGTGAACGGGGCATTTTATCTTTTACGCATTTCTAATGCGTAATCTGTGATAAAAATAAGTAATTCAAATCAACCCTATACCCACCGTCATACCGAGTCTGTAGAGGTATAACCATTCACAAACCTAATGAGCATTGGGGTCATTCTTCGACAAGCTCAGAATGACGGGAAAAAGGTTGGACTCGACAAAAAAAGAAGCTTTTATTCATCAACATTGGGATAACCACGATTTATCGCATTTCTAATGCGTAATCTGGGTTCATCGTTCAACAATTGACATTTTGGGACGTTGTAAAATTAGAAAAATAGATATTGCAAAAAAAATAGCCTAGCAAATACAAAATGAGTATTATTATTTATCTCTAAACAGCTTTACAGCTTCATTTTGATCGATGGGGATTTTTTTGGTAAAAATAAACTTACGCACCTTGACATAACCTTTGGCTTTAACACCAACTTTATTTTTTAGTAAACTTGCGGTTAAAGAAGTAATATTTCCCAAAGCTTTATCTATTTCAATTTCTATTCCAACAGGATACAATTGATTTGAACGAGGGGGTATTCGCAACTTGGTTGTTTTTTTTACCTTCCCTATTTCTTTTCCATTCAGAGCTAAATCAAGCTTAATATCGGAAATAGTAAAACCAAACTTATTAGGGTTATTTACCGGTATCATTAACTCGAGATTTGCCTTGTTTTCGCCAATATTTTTAAATTTGATGCTTTCAAATTTCTTTACTTCTACTTCATTTATTTTGCACGAAGTTAAAAAAGCTATAAATAATAAGGGGAATAATATTTTCATTGCACTCCATTTATTTATGTATTATTTCGCTACTTGTTGCACCAGCATAATTAGCTGATTTTATTTGTGAAAGAAACTTCATCAAAGCATCGGTGGTGGTCATTTTGGTTGATTGGCTTTCTCCTTGTTTGCCAAAACGATATGCATTGCATAAATAACTCCCCATTGCTACCGTATATACTTTATTTTCATCCAAAGGTTGATTGTTATTATCGAGCAATTCAATTTTTGCAATCTTATTAACATCGTTTAAATATACACGCGACTTAAATCCAGCAGAAAAAATATCTAACTTCCCTTCTTTATAATATCCATATTGAATCATTTCACGAAGATTTTCGGGTTTTAGTTTACAAATCATCAACTCGTTGCCAAATGGGTCTAATTCGTACAATTGCCGAACGGTTACTGCACCTTTGGGCAACATATGCACGCGAATACCACCCGAATTCTGAACTGCCAAATCGGTTTTGGCAATTCGCTGCAATGCATCGGTAAACAATGAACCCAAAGCCATTTCGCCCTTAATGGTATCGCCTATATAGCCCACAATTTTCTTAAATTCGTCGTTGTTGTTATAAAATTCGACCTTACGTAAAAGTGCAGTATCGGGTTGAATATTTTTATTGATTGGCAGCAAGGTATCTTTAACTGAAACCACTTTCTTATTTACCACTTTTATCGTCATCATGCCCAGATATTTTAAATAATTCTCGGCTTGCACAATGGGGACGCCATTAACAACTTTCATGGGTTGTAATGCTTTATGCGAATGTCCTCCTACAATAGCTGTTATTTGTGGAGCTTGTAATGCCAACAACGAATCATTATCGACTCCCATATGCGATAATACAATTCGTACAGGATATTTTTTCAATGTTGGCAATATTTGAAGTGCCATTTTTTTACCCTCTACAAATCCAAATTCTTTCACTCTATCGGGGTGGGTATCAGGAACCCCATGCTCTCCTACCTGCGTAATGCCTAAAACCGCCATTTCAATATCATCTATTTTAAAAACTTCAAATGGTTTTGGTTTAGAAAAATATTTTGGCATTTTTACCATATTGCTAACTACCACAGGATGTTTTAGTTCGGAGATTCGTTTAGCTAATACCTCGCCACCAAAATCAAATTCGTGATTACCAATAGTAGAAAGCGAAAATGGCAACATGTTCATTAAATCAATGATGGGAAAACCCTTCTCGCTGTATTTATCCACTATTGGATTACCACTAAACAAATCGCCCGCCGAAAACAAAAACACATGCTTGTGCTTTGCCTGAATTTCTTTTACCATGGTAGCCAAATAAGGCATTTTATCGATTTTACCATGCATATCGTTGACATGCAAAATAACGATTTCAGTTTCTCTTGCTGTCTGTGCAAAAAGAAAATACGGAACAAAAATTAACAGAACGAAAAGTCTTTTTATCATAAATTAAATGTTTTAAAAACCTATTTTAATACCAATAAGACCTACTCCAATTGCTATAATTATTTTAATGAATTTAATCCAAACAAAAGCCTTTTTATCTTCTGCTAATAATGGAATACCGGCATGCCCCTCCTGCACCAACGAATTAGCAAAAAGAATACTAAAAGGTATCAATCCTTGCATAAATAATGTAAAAAAGAATAAATGAGGTCCTGAAATAGGAAGAATACCTATGAATATCGATAAAAGTAACATTAAAAACAAATTATTTGAAACTAAATGGTCAATGGGGTAAATTAATTGCAAAATTTGAATGGCAAAAATAGTTCCAAACGACCACAAAAATAATCGAACAAAATGCTTTTTCAACACATGTCCCCAAATATGTTCTTTAAGAAAATGTTCTGGTACAGTCATTACGATAAACAAAGACACTAATGATAAAATAAAAAAAACTATCGATTCAGGCGATAATAAATCATGTTCATGCTCAGCATGATCGGCATGTTCGGGGAATAAAATATTTAGCGTTAGTAAAACAATAATTGCCGTTAGAAATGCACGCTCTATTGTAATTTTTCTAAAATTATGAGTAATATCTACCACATGAGTATGTTCAGAATGTTTACAACAATCTTCATCGTGCGTTTCAAAGTGTTTTTCTAAATTGACAGTTGGCTTCAACTTAATAACCATAAAAAGCAGTCCTAATAAAATAGCGGTAATACTTAACCAAAGGGTTAATTTGAAAGCTGTTTCGGGGGATGCTGAAAAAATAACAAAGGCTTCATCGCCAAAAGTAGCAATAGTAGCTCCTAACAGTGCAAAAAAGCCAAAAATATTATGAGAATACAATGAAACCACTGCAAAAGTTCCAGCGCATCCGGGTGTTAAACCTAAAAAGATTGAACTTGAAAGCTGAAAAAAGTTGTTTTTAACTAACCCCTGATTCCATTTACCCGATGTTTTAACATTGATGTATTCGATAACAATCATAAGCATCAGTACAAAGCCCGATACCATCAATGTTTTTTGAATCAATTCAAACCATTCCCCATGCATAACATTATTTTTTGCAAATCTAATAAAATTCAAAGCAAAGAAATAGGATTGTAGCTACTTTAACATTTTTTCAATAGCTTCCCAAAATTTTTCAGCAGAATTATCCCACGAAAAAACCTGCACTCTACTAAAACCTTTTTCGATAAGCCTTTTTCGATAAGGTTCATCGTTGACCAATTGGGTCATTGCTTGAGCTATCTCTTGCACTGAGAGCGGATTAACTAACACAGCTGCATCGTCGGCTATTTCGGGCATAGATGTAAGGTTAGAAGTTATAACAGGCACACCGCATTGCATGGCTTCAACAATGGGTACTCCAAAACCCTCAAACAACGAGACAAACAACAATGCTGTAGCTCCCCCCATAAGCTTACTTGCTTCTTCGTCATTTAACCTACCGGTAAATACAATTCTTTCTTTGTGTACTACTTTCTGATAATCTTTTTCCATTTCTTTATCAGAAAACATCGCTCGTCCACCTATAACCAGATAATAATCAGATTTTTGTTCAGTCAAAAAGGCATCGAAAGCCAACAACATTCGCCCAATATTTTTACGTTTGTGCAACGAACCTAAATAAAAAAAGTAAGGTTTACCACCGGTATATTTTTGTCGAATGGCGACTTTTTGCTCGTGCGATAATACACACACAGGTAAATTTGGTGCATTATACACCACATCAACTTTGTATTCAGGAATATTAAAATATGAATATAAATCTTTTTGCGTATATTCTGAAACAGCAATAATACGATGAGCTTTGCGGACAAATTTTGGAAAAAAGTAGCGATAATAAATTGAAGTAAGCAATGGTAAATTCTCGGGATGGTGCATAAAATTCAAATCGTGCACAGCGAGCAAAGTCGGAACTCTAGCCCTAAGCGACAAAAAATGATCGGGCGAAAAAAACAAGTCAATTTTATATTTTTTAATTATACGAGGCACGGTCAATTCAAACCATAGCACATACAAAAATGGATGACGTGCCGGCAAACCGGCAACGATAGGAATTACATTATCAGCGTAGATAAATTCCTGATGATACGGTCTATCGAACAAAAAATAAAAAGTGTGCTCAGGGTGATTTCTTACCACTTTTTGCATTAACTGATGCGTATAGAAACCTATTCCTTCAAGCTTTCCGTGTAATAATAACCGTGTGTTGACCAAAATATTCATCGCACAAAAGTAATAAAAAAGGGCTGTCGTACCAACAGCCCTTTCATTATTAGATTTTTTTCAGTTATCGAACAATATTAATTTTTTGTGTAATAACTTGGTTACTGGTTACAACTTTAACCATATACATACCTTGAGCTAAGTTAGCAACATTAGCCGTATTGGTATGGTTGAATTCAGCAACTTTTTGGCCGTTGAGGTTAAAAATTTCAATGCTTAATGCATTGTCGTTTGCAACGGTTAAAGTATTCACTACAGGGTTGGGATATACAAAAACATTGCTCAAATTATTTGTATTTACATTACTACTTTCATAAACTTCAACTTTGTCAAGTAGCATGTAGAACATATCGGTGCAATTGTAATGACGGAAAGCAATGTAAATATTTTGACCGTTGTAAGCAGCTAAAGGAAGCATAACTTCTTTGTAAATAGTATCAGCAGCTGTTAAAGTATAAGTATAAATGCTTGTAAAATTAGCAGGAGCATTTCCAGTTGTTGAAACTTCTACACCAAAATATTCAGCTGGCCAATCAGGATCTTGTGGTGCAATGTGGCATTTTAAAACTATATTAGCATTAGCAATAGTTAATTGTGGAGTAATTAAATAGTTATTAGGAGTAAGTGCTCCGCTAGCCGAAGTCCATGAAGCCGAAACAGCAGCAACATCGCCATCATATATTCTCCAACCTTGTGTTGAAGCATTTCTGGTTTCCCATTTATTATTATCACCATCTGCATCTAAGTTAATCCAACATTGTGGAGGGAATACTGAACCTTCAAAACTTTCTGTAAATGGGAATGTATTATATGCATCGCAAGGCAATGTAAAGCTAACTGGCTGTGAAGTCCAATAACTTAAATCGCCATTACCACAGTCGGCTTGTATATATACATCGTAAGAAGTTCCTTGTGTTAAACCTGTTAAAGTGTAAGGATTAGATGTTACATTTATCACCGTACCTGTACCATGTGTAAATCCGGCAGGTCCATACTCGATATTCCATGCTGTTTCGCTTCCTCCAGCAGTCCATATTAACTGAGCAGATGTAGTGGTAAGGTTGGTTACAGTTAGATTAGTTGGAGTTAAACACGAAGGGGGAGTACAACTAGAAGTAAATGTAAAAAATGTTGAACCACCTGCGGGAGCAGAACCTTCAGCAAAAGTAGTCAATGTACCTCCGAAAGGATCTTTCAATGTAAAACCACATTCAGTATCGTAGCTACCACTATTAAATATTAATTCAACGTTAGCATTAGGGCATAACATTACGGTATCATTACCTGAAGTTCCAGTAGTTAATGTAAAATTACCAACTAATATACCTTCTTGATTTATAGTAATACTTGCCCCATTCCAACCATCACCATAGCTATCGGTAAATTCTAAAATATAACCACATTTATTAGCAGGATTGCAATGATCGGTTGTAAAAACAGTAGGACCTACCCAAACGGAATTTCCACCTGAATAAACAGCACGCATATATACATCGTAAGTATTATCAGCAATAAATCCATTAAATGTAAAAGGATTTGTTGTAGTATTAAAAGTAGGAGTACCTGTTGGAGTAGTTCCGTGTAAAACGACTTCTATGTCCCAACTATCAGGTGAGCCTGATGTTTGTGTCCAGTTGATGGTTGCTGAAACATCTGTTATATTAGTAACTGTAATATTAGATGGAGGAATATAACCAATCCATTCAGTAACCGATGCAGGCAAGCCATCGCCAGAAGCATTGGTGCAAACTACTTTAAAAGTATGATATCCAGGAGTAGAAACGGTCAATCCGGTAAAAGAATTCATTCCACCAATAGACAAATCGTAAGTCAAACCATTTACTAAAACATCATCAACATAATATGAAATAGAAGTTATTGAAGCTAATGGATTCCCGGCAACGTCTAATGTAGGATTGGTCCAAGACACATCATACGTTAAAGCACCATTTGCATCAGGAACTACCGTTAAATTAGCAGGAGCAGCAGGAGCAGTTGGCGAAGCAGTTGTAGCTATTTCAATAACAGCAATTTTATTAGGATCCTGTTGGAAATTAGCTAAAATAACAAAATAACCTTGAACTAAAGTAGTAGAGCCACCCAATCCGCCAGCCAATGCCGCAGCGTCAACGCCAGATATAGTAGATAAATCGTGTGTTTCGTCAATGGTATTATTAGCAATATTATACTTTAACAATACTACATCTGAGGGCGTACCAGCTTGACTAAAAGCCCACAAATAAGGTCCGCCGGCTGAAGTACCATCGAAGGTAGTGCCATAAACACTTGCAAAAGCAGTAGGAGGGGTAATGGTTGCAATAAGAGAGCCATCCATTTTATGAGAGCTCAATGTATTCCAATCGCCTGTCCAAAAGCCACCATTTCCACCGTCGAGTGTTGGGTCGTACGATAAGTGTCTAACCGTTGCACCACCCATTGGAATAGTAGCCACTAAGGTTTTATTTACGAAATCCATTTTATAAATACTGGTAGAAGTAGCACCTGCACGTCCATAAAAATAGGTACCATCATAAGCCAAATCTCGAATACCAGCAGCGACACCAGCAATGGTAAAAGAATCGAGCAACGTTCCATTTAAGTCGTACTTTCTAATATAGGCATCTGCTGACCATTTAGCAGTATAAATGTATTGTCCATCGGTTTCAACAGCTTGTTGACCTGATGAATTTGCATTGAAATTGTACAATACATCCCATTGAGCCTTTGTTACATTGGCATGATGAATAGGCTTATTCAAAGAGGGACAGATTTCGCTTGGCGAAACTGTTTTTTTGATAGCTGATTTTGTAACTGCATCTTTTTTAGAAACAGCTTTTTGAGTTTGAGCAAATACCGAAGAAGCCATCAGCAAAACTCCTACGCTCAAAAATAGTAATTGTTTTCTCATATTATAAAATTTTAAATTTGCGAGACAAATATAAAACTTTTTTTAATATAACAAAATGATTTTTGAATAAAAAATGCCAGCAAAATAATCTTTTGCTGGCATCATAAAAAGTTCTTTATTATATTATTTTATTTTGCTATTAACTATTTCTAATATTTTTTTCTCTAATTCAATAGCTTTCTGTTCAATTTCAGCTCCTTGTGCTATAATATGTTCAACAAATTTTTTATCTTCGTATGAACTGCAATTTATTTTTACATTGAGGTAAGCTCCCATTACACAACTACGAGCTGCAATGGCTCCAACACCTGCATCTGTAACAGAGTTTGGATTACCAGAATCTGCCATTGCAAGCATTACTTCCATTGATTCATATGCTGTTTGCATCACTTTGAAAGGAATTTCAATAGCATAGCGTGTAGCATTTTGTATAGCTTGTTTTCGGATAGCTTTTTCTTCGTCCGTTCCTTTAGGTAACGAAAATGCATCCATTATTTTATTAAATGCATGGGTATCTTCGTCAATCAAAAACAGCAGTTGTTCGTAGTATTTTTTACCTTTTTCTGCCCAATTGCTAAACTCTTCCCAACGCTCGTCCCATCCGGGTTTGTGTGATGAGAGATTAGCGACCATAGTACCCAATGCAGCTCCCATAGCTCCCATGGCAGCCGAGATAGACCCACCACCCGGTGCTGGCGATTCAGAAGCTGTTTCGTAAACAAAACCTTTCATGGTTAAATCAACCAACTTTTTCGATTTTGCTTCGTTTTCTTGCAGAATATATTCAATAATTTTCTTTTTAGGTTCAAACGGATAGAGCTCATTTAAGCCTAACGATTTTATGGCAATCTTCACAATTTCTTCATCGGGGATGCCAATGGAACGATGTTGTTTTTTTAGAAAATATTTACCAGCATCGAGCATTGCTTGAAGTGGTACGACACCTACTATTTCGCTACCAGTTACACGCACTCCACGTGCTTCGGCTTTTTTACAAACTTCTTCGAAAGCAACATGCAAGGGTGTTACAGTAATATCGGTTAAATTTAGCGATACCTGTGCAATTCCAAATTCTTCGATATACCAACCAATGCCTTTTACAGCTTTTAGTGTACCCGGCTGCCATATTTCGTTACCATTTTCATCTTTTTTAATTTTACCAGTAAATGGATTTCCTTCTCGAACTGGACGTCCTTTTTCACGTACGTCAAAGGCAATAGCATTAGCACGGCGAGTAGAAGTTGTATTTAAGTTTACATTGTAAGCTATCAAAAAATTACGAGCCGAAACAGCTGTTGCACCTGTTTTAGGCACAAATTCGGCTGGACCAAAATCGGGTTTCCATTCAGGCTTTTTGAGTTTATCGGGCAAACCTTCGTATTCGCCAGAACGAACGTATGCTAAGTTTTTACGTTCGGGCGTAAATGCAGCAAACTCATAGCAGTAAATAGGATATTGCAATTCTTCGCCTAAACGTTTTGCCAATTTTCGAGCATATTCTACCGTTTCTTCCATGGTAATATTAGCAACAGGAACCAACGGACATACATCCATAGCACCAAAACGAGGATGCTCTCCTTTATGTTTAGTCATATCGATAAGCTCTTTTGCTTTTTTACCTGCTAAGAAAGCTGCTTCGCATACGGCTTCGGGTTCTCCGACAAAAGTAACGACTGTTCGATTGGTAGCTTTACCTGGGTCAACATCAATTAATTTAACACCTTCTACAGATTCTATAACATCAGTAATCTGTTTAATTATGTCCATGTTGCGACCTTCGCTAAAATTTGGTACACATTCGACTATTTGTTTCATTGCCATAATTGGTTTATGCTTTAGTTTGAACAAATTTTTATTCGTTTCAAAAATAACTAAAAAAAATAGTAAAGTTAATTTTTGAATTCAATTTTAATGTGTTTTAAAACAATTTTCTTTATTAAAATCGGACGCCGATACCTACATGTAAATGTATAATACTACCAGGTCCAAAAGAATACCACAAAACATCATCGAATAAATCATAAGTTTGATTATCCTTTAAAATCATTCTTGGAGCGGTCATTTTATTTATATTAAAACCTGCAAAAACATCTAGAGGAATTTTATCATTAATATACCATTGATATCCTATTGCAGGTCCTCCACCGTAATTATAAAATGTAGTCAAATGCTTGGTCGACAGTGTATCGGTTGAAGTATAATAATGATACTCTAAATTGCTTTGATAAATACCCCCCATCAATTTCAATTGTAAATACAAGCCTTTTAAATTTTCAGAAAAAAAATAAAAACGCACAAAAGGATCAATACGCAAACCTTGAAAATATGCATAATAAATATTTAAATAGGACCCTATTGACCAATCTTTACGTTTTAATTGTTGTTCATATTTTATCCTTACTTTATTTACCAAGCCTAATGGAGCAACGGTTAATGTTTTAACCTGCCCCATTAAGCTAGAAAAATAAATTATCGTTAAAAGTATAATTATACTTTTTTTTATCATTGTTTAACAAACTTATAATTATAGGCATTGCCATTTAAAAGCTTTATAGAAATAAAATAGATACCATTTTCTAAATTATCGACATAAATATAATTTTTGGAATTAAAAATTTTTTCTTGAATAAATTCTTTTCCATCAATTCCATATACACTTATTGCATCGATAGTTAACGATGTTGATTCAACTACTAAGTATTTTTGAGTTGGATTGGGATATACATAAATACAATTATTTGGATTTGGAGTAATTTCAGATACTCCTAATAATATTGTATCGGAATAGGTTGAAGTACAATGTGCATTTGTAGCTGTGTAGGTATATATATAAATTCCATCTTGGTTATATTGATGATATGGTGCAAAATCGTTTGCAGTTTGACCATCGCCAAAATCCCAAAAAGAATTATCAACATATTGCGACTGATTATTGAAAACAACATAATAAGGTGCTTGCGAGTTAATTACATTGGTTTGAATTTGAATTACCGGAGCTTGCCAAATATTAATAAAACCACTTTGAGTTAAAGTATCGGAGCCATTACTATTAAAAGCAATAAGCGTTACATCATAGGTTCCAGCATTATTATAAATTACGGTTGGATTAGGTTGATTGGAATTATTAGGTACCGCTCCATTAAAAATCCAATGAACAGAATCGCTAGCTATACTTTGATTAGTGAATTGTATGGGCGTGCCCGAACACGCTTCGGTCGTACTCGATGAAAATTGAGCTAAAGGTAAATTTCCATTTGGCAAATAAAGTGCACCATCAGAAGTATAAATATTTGATTTTATTCCTGCATGATTAACTGCCCTAACATTTACATAATAAGTAAAACCTGGTGTTAAGGTAATGTTTGTTGTAAAATTATTATTTAGTTGAACATTCGTCCAATTAACGACATTGCTATCACCCACTGAAGTTCCAACCGAATACCAGTATTCTTTAATACCTGAATTATTATCTGTAAAAGCAAGCCAATTAGCTGCAATATTGTTTAATGTAGTAATAGTATCTACATCAGTAGCTATACCATCTTGAATCGTCGCATTATATGTTGGGGGTGTCCAATCAACATTTAAATCATGGTATTCAATAGCCGATAAATTGTTGTTTGCATCGACTACGATCGATTTAATTTTTGCACCATAGGTGGTTGAATTGGGATTTTGATAACGAATATCTTTGCTGCTATCGCCCACAGTTACCGTAACTTGCGAATAACGCGAACGATATACTTTCAGTTCATCAACATTCAAAACAGCATTACCGGTTCTAAAGCTGATATAATTACCATTGGTACTGTATGGCGAGGGGTCTGTCCAACTTCCCAAATAAACATTATCGCGCCAAACAGCTATGCGACCAGTGGTGCGATCGTAGGTTATTTTAAAATCGTACCATTGATTGATATTCGTTACTATGTTTGATACTGTATTTTTTAGTGTAAAAGTATCGTTCACCACTTTGTAAAATTGCAATTGTTGATCTTCTACCCTAAACCAAACAAAATATGAATTGTGCCGATTGGCATAATTA